>DAOVMU010000152.1 GCA_030630585.1 Candidatus Bathyarchaeota archaeon
AAAAAGAAGTGTTGTTAACTGGGGGAGTAGCAGCCAACAAAAGGTTGCAGTCCATGGTTAAGGCTATGGCAGAAGATCAGGACGCCAAGTTTTGTGTCATGCCACGGCAATTCGCTATTGATAATGGAGCAATGATTGCGTGGACAGGTGTATTGACCTACAAGCACGGTGTTGTTACCCCGATCGAGGAAAGCTTTGTAAAGTTGAGGTGGCGACTTGAAGAGGTTGAAGTACCTTGGGTGAAAGGAAACAGCCATTTTTGATTAAGAGGGGAGCCGAAGCCAGTCTATACTTTGCACATTGGCATGGAAGAAAAGTGATAATGAAAAGACGTTTGCCAAAGAAATATCGGTTATCAGAACTAGACGAGCAGATTAAAACCTACAGAACAAATCATGAACCGCAATTAATCCATGAAGCTAAAAAGGCTGGAGTGCCCACACCAACCATATTTCTCGTCGATGTTAAAGGTGCTACAATCATAATGGAGTTCATAGAGGGAAAACAAGTGAAACGGTTGTTGAGCGAAGTTACTAGAAAAGAAAGACAGTTTTTATGCCTCAAAATCGGCGAATTAATAGGTAGACTCCATAAAAATGGAATAATTCACGGCGATCTAACAACATCAAACATGATACTTAATTCTAAAGGAAAAATCTTCTTTGTGGATTTTGGACTTGGCGAAAAAACAAAGGAACTGGAAGCCAGAGGAGTGGATTTACACCTTATGAAAAAGGCTCTTCAAAGCACACATTTCAGATTCGCTGAAGAATGCTTTGACGCTGTGATTAAGGGCTATTCTAAGATGTTAGGTTCTGAAATTGCAAAAAATGTTTTAGATAAGATTAAGGAGATAGAAAGAAGAGGACGTTACATTGCTGAAAGAAAAGGTGACTGATAAATGATCAAGACTGTTTGGCGCATCACCTTTTGCGTTTCAAATTTAGAAAAAGCCGCAGAATTCTATGAAGAAACACTAGGCTTAGAAAAGAAATATGAATACTCGAGTTACGTTGGCTTCGAATGTGGTGGAGTGGAAATTGGATTAATTCTAAAAGTTACAGAAGGACAGAAAGTAAGTCCAGCGTCGCCTTCTGTGGAGTTTCTGGTAGATGA
The DNA here is from genome assembly GCA_030630585.1 of Candidatus Bathyarchaeota archaeon. Taxonomy (GTDB): domain Archaea; phylum Thermoproteota; class Bathyarchaeia; order Bathyarchaeales; family Bathycorpusculaceae; genus SOJA01. Next base: position 1,117 of record DAOVMU010000152.1, read on the forward strand.
CGTGGAAAAAGTCTACAAGGAACTGAAGAATAAAGGAGTAAAGCTCTTCAAAGAATTGCATGAGGAACCTTGGGGCGGAAAACAGGCAACCTTCACAGACCCCGACGGTAACATCATTGAAATAGCGCAGATAAACTGGGAGAAATACTTCACTGTAGCAGCTGAAGACGTCAAGAGAAAGTTGTGAATCAAAATGAAATTTCAACTAAAGGGCAGAATCATATTTTTTGCAACAGATAACATTCACAAGTTTGACGAAGCTCGAAAAGTGTTAGCTGAATATAAAATAGCAGTGGGCATGCTTAGGGGTAAAGCCTTGGAGATTCAAAGTGACAGCTTGGAGGAAATTGCGAAGACAAGCGTTATTGACTCCTTTAAGAGATGCAATTTGCCCTTGATAGTAGAAGATGCTGGATTATTTATGGATGCATTAAATGGATTCCCAGGACCATACGCCGCTTACGCTTATAAAACCATAGGCAACAGAGGTTTACTGAAACTATTGGAAAACATCGAAAATAGAAAGGCTAAATTCCATTCAGCAATAGCATATTATTCAGCAAAGTTAAAGTCGCCGATATGTTTCAAAGGGGAAGCTGCCGGAGAAATAACAAAAGAGGAAAGAAGAGGAAAACGTGAATCAATCTTTGGGTTTGATCCTATATTCAAGCCAATAAAGAGCAACAAGACATTTGCTGAAATGACTACTGTAGAAAAAAACAAGTATTCCCATAGGGCTCAAGCCCTAAGAAAGTTTGCTGAATGGTATAGTAAACCTGCATAAAACCAGAACGGTTATCTCAATCAATAATCTTAAATATCTGTCTACACTCGCTCATACGGAGTTCAAAGGGATAAGCAATGCCAAAGAAGGAAGCGGGAAAATCCCATTCAACGAGACCAGTTAGTAGGCGTCCTCCAAGCTGGTGTAAGTATCAGCCAGAAGAGGTGGAAGCCTTGGTGATTAAGCTGGCGAAAGAGGGACATCCTCCAAGCGTAATAGGAACAATTCTAAGGGATCAATATGCAATTCCCTTAGTTAAGCCCTTTATTGGAAAGAAAATAACGCAATTACTCAGAGATGCAGAGCTTACACCATTATTACCAGAAGACCTTGGAAACCTGCTGAAAAAGGCTGCAAGCCTTGCTGCACACCTTGAGAAAAGCAAAAAGGATTTGCATAACAAAAGGGTTCTCCAAATTGTCGAAGCAAAAATCTACAAACTTTCAAGATATTACAAACGTGAGGGCGTTTTGCCGCCTAAGTGGAAGTACGAAGCAAGAAAAGCAACTATAATCTGATAAGTTGTTCTTTGCATTCGAAAAGGCTACTGACAGATTTCAATACTGAAAATTATTGATATCTAAATTTCTTCACTGAATGCAGGGAACATAGTCATTCTTAAATAAAACAGGGTCTCTAGCCTAGTCGTGGTGTCTATGACTCTGGATGAGAAGCAAATCATGAGTTTTTTGGATTCAGCTTCACAGGCTGCCGAAACAATGTTGGAAACAGTCAAAGAAAATGGGGTTGTCTATGTTTTTTCACATTTGGATTCTGATGGGCTTTCGGCTGCGGGGATTATTGGAAGAGCTTTGTTTAGGCTCGACGCAAAATTTCGCATTAGGATAACGCAGTGGATTGATGAGAAAATTATTGAGGAAATTCTCTCAGAGAAGCCACAGCTAATAGTTTTTACGGATCTAGGGAGCGGCTACATCGACATTTTAAATAAGCTTACAGATTTTAAAATCGTAATTCTGGACCACCACCAAATAATTGGAGAACAAACAGCCAACATCGTGCACGTGAATCCCCACCTACATGGAATAGACGGAGCACGAGATGTCAGCGGGTCAGGCGTCGCGTACTTTGCAGCTAAAGCCATGGACAAGGCTAACGTTGACTCGGCCCCCATAGCTGTGGTTGGAGCCCTTGGAGACCTACAAGACAAGTATGACCAGCGAATGCT
>DAOVMU010000062.1 GCA_030630585.1 Candidatus Bathyarchaeota archaeon
GTTGAGATAATCTTATTAACACTTTCATCGAAATACTAAACAAAAAAGAGGAAAACAGAATGGTAAACAGTAAAATAATTGCTGCGGTTGTTGTAATCGTTGTTGTCGCTGCATCCGTTGCGGTGTGGCAATTAATGTTGGCTCCATCCGAACAGACAATCAAAATAGGCTTAGTTGCTCCATACCAAATACCCGTTGGACAAGACATGGATCGTGCTGCGCGGATGGCAGTTAAAGAAATTAACGATGCTGGAGGAATTTACGTTGCGGACTTGGGTGCTAGTCTTAAGATAGAATTGGTAATTGCAGACACAGAAAACGCCAACCCTGAAGTTGCGGTAACGGCAGTCACACGAGCAGTAATACAAGACAACGTTGATCTTCTTATTGGAGGGTTCTCAAGTGGAGCTACTCTCGCCGACCAAGTTGTTGCCATAGAAAACCGTGTCCCCTTCATAATAACCGGTGCTTCGAGCCATCTTGTTACGAGAAGAGGGCCCCAAGCCAACTATGGAGGTCTTCCAGAAGGGCACGCCTTAAGGATAAACGACGCGGAAGGAATGAGCTACATGTTCCACTATTGCACCACCACTTATCACTATTCAGAGACAGTGGCTCATTTCTTCGCTGAAGCAATGAAACCTCTCCTTGATAGTGAATTTGGGTTCAGTGCATCGAGAAAACTTAGGCTTGCAGTTATCTACCGTGACGATGCTTACGGAAAAGGAGTTTGGGATGCAACCAAACATTTCATAGAGGCTGACAATCTTCCAATAGAGATTGTTGCGGAAAAGAACTATCCTAAAGACACGACAACCTTCCAAGCAGAGCTAACCGTCATTAAAGCTGCTAAGCCTGACGCTGTCTATGTTGTAGATTTCACAACAAATACGGCTACGATTTACAGACAGGGCCAAAGTGCTGTTGGATTAAACAGTGTTTACATAGCGGTTGAATGCTGTGAAGAGCCAGAGTTTTACACTGCGCTTGGGGAATGGGGCGATTACCAGTTGTTAGAATCGAAATTTGCCTCTTACGCTGGACCGCCGTTCTACTTGCCTATGATGGATACTTACGTAGCGGACTACCAAGAGGAATATGATACGATTCCAGGGATGATGGGAGCTGATACCTACGACGCGTTCTACATAGCAAAGGATGCCATAGAAAGGGCAGGCACATTAGATAAGAGTGCAGTTAGAGACGCCATAGAAACTACTGACTTGCCACAAATGTTAATCATAACTGAGAGTGGTCGCATTGAATTCAGCACTGAAACTGAAACCTACCATGAAATTGCACCATTTACTTTTGTGGAACAGCTCTTTTACGATGAAGAAATTGGCGAGACCAGACCTCAGGTTATTTGGCCTGCAATTGCTCCGGGTGTTGGCACAATAAAACAGACAGAATTTGTGCTTCCCGAAAACTATGAGCCTGGAAGTTAGCCCGAACTTACTAACCCTCATCTTCTTTATTTTTTTTAAATCTTCGGATTAACCTTTTATTTATCCTAGTAATGAATATTCGAGGTAAACTAGCAAAATACACGGTTGAGCTTTAAATGATTGATTTGTCGACTTTGATTTTGACGTTAATGTGGGGCGCTGCAATTGGATGCATCTATGTTTTACTAGCCACAGGATTGAACTTGATTTTCGGAGTGATGAAGCTCGTCAATTTCGCCCACGGCGAACTTCTTATGATAGGTGCCTATATGGGTTACTCAGTTTGTATTTTGCTGGGTGTGAATGCCTACATAGCAGTGTTCTTTTCTATGGGTATAGTGGCGCTAATTGGAATCGCTGTTGAAAGGTTATGCTTCCGTAGGGTGCTGGGTTCAGACAAACTGAACGAGATTTTCGTAAGTCTAGGGTTGATTTTGATTTTTGACAATGTTGCCGTCTTGTTGTGGGGTGGAAAATCTAAGAGAATCATCAGTCCATTCGAGAACATGAGCTTGACATTGGGTGAAGTATCAATAAGCTATGACTGGCTAATAGCAGTGGTATTCGTAATTGTGATACTTATTGCCCTATTGTTTTTGATTAAGAAAACCAAGATAGGCATGGCTATGCGGGCAACCAGCCAAAAAAGTCAGACTTCGATGCTGATGGGAATAAATATTGAGCGCATTTACATCTTTACTTTTGCTTTAGGGGCTGCATTAGCTGGAGCTGCAGGCGTACTTTACGGCATCATCTTTCCTTTTAACCCCTATATCGGGGCGTTGCCAACCATCAAAGCCTTTGCTATCATAATATTGGGTGGTTTAGGAAGCATACCAGGAGCCATAATTGGAGGGCTTCTATACGGAATCGCCGAACAAACTGCTGTCATATCTCTCGGCGGCATTTGGAGAAACGCGGTTGCTTTTTCAGTTCTGATAATTGTTCTTGTCCTCAGGCCCAAGGGGCTTTTTGGGGAGAAGGGTGAGTAAATGTTTACAAAAGACATTATCTCTTGGATGGTACAATCCACAAAATCTACAAAGTTTTACATTCTCGTAGCGGCCATCGCATTTTCCCTTGCAATTCCCCTTGTTGTAGGAGCCCCCTTCTTAATTCATGTTTTAACTCTCATTGCTCTTTTCACAATATACGCTTCAAGTTGGAACTTATTGGCCAGTTCGGGGCAAGGTTCACTTGGACATGCAGCGTTCCTGGGTATAGGCGGATTTGTTTCATCATTGCTTGCGATAAATCTGGGTATACCGCCCATAATTGGCATTTTCATTGGCGGTGTCTTCTCAGCAGCGATTGGCTTTTTAATTGGTCTTACATGCGTGAGACTGAAAGCATGGTTTTTGGGTATGGTGACTTTTGGGTTTGCTGTGATTGCCGAAACTTTGGTCAGTCAATTTGATGAAGTTACCCATGGTATCCTTGGTTTTCGGACTCCACTTCTGGTACCTTCAGGATTACCTTTCTATTACCTTGCTGTTCTCCTAGCAACCTTGTCCGTAATTGTCATATACTACATAATGAAGTCAAAAATCGGGTTGGCTTTTAGAGCTATACACCAGAACGAATCTGAATCGAGAATGATCGGCATCAACACGGCCAAATACAAACTATATGCTTTTGTAATTAGTACTTTCTTCGCAGGCTTATCGGGAGGCCTTTACGCGCACTTTCTTAGATATATAAGCGTTTCAATTTTTGCCGCGGGAAACTCATTCAAACCGCTAATGATGTCAGTAATCGGTGGTCTCGGCACCATCGAGGGACCAATAATCGGCTCGATTATAATAGTTGCTATCGACTCGCTCTTACCTAACATAGACAAGTTTTTGCAGCCTGCTCTGAGCCCGTTATTTCCAGCAGTAAGTTTTGTTGGACCCCCGTTACGTTTTCTAGGCTTAGGTGTATTCCTAGTCATAGTTGTTATTTTCTTTCCAAAAGGAGTCTCCTCGTTGCTCCACAAAATTCATAACTATTTCCGTGCAGAAACAAAAAAGGCGAATAACATTGAGAGGAAATGACTATTTCAGAGAGCTCTTGGGAATCAAGGTCCTTGATGCAAAGGATGGCTACTCAAAAATGTCTCTGAAAATCTCCAAAGAACACACAAATTTTGTAGGTTTTACACATGGTGGTGTTGTATTCGCACTGGCAGACTGCGCATTTGCCGAGGCAGTAAATTTCGGTGATAAGCAGGCTGTTGCGGTTCAAGTGAACATAAATTTCCTAAGACCCAGTTCAGAAGGGGACGTTTTGACCGCTGAAGCCATAACAATCTCGGAGGGAAAGACTTTCGTTTTATGTAGTATAACCGTCAGGAAAAAAAACAAAACGATAGCTTTATTCTCGGGATTAGCGTACAAAATGCAGTCTGATAAGACGTTTTGAAGATTAACTCCTTCTTTCAGCAATCGATGATTGATCAGACAAAAAAATGCTTACTCTTTGATCGATAAAGTGGCTTGATAGATGGCGTTCCAATACCCAGCAAATGCAACCAATGCCTCTTCAAACATGTGCTTTTCAGGCGTTACATCAACTTTTGTGTCCATTTCTACTAGCGCTTCAGCTGTTACGGATCAAATCACTACTATAGCTAGTTTGCTGTTAATGCGCACAAACATACTCATCGAAAAGACTGTTTGCTAATTCTTCTTGCTTCGTCTTTCGACCATAACGCAAACTCCATAAACAGCTTCAATGTTGTTTTCTTTGCAAAAGTTGAGTGCTGTTTCAGATTCAGATCCAGGTTGCATCCACACTTTTCTGATTCCAAGCTTCTTGCAGACTTTCACAATCTGATCGGTCACCTTTGGGGGAACAACCAAATCAACAACTTGCGGCATCTCAGGCAAGGACTCAAGACTCGGATAACACTTATCACCTAAGATTTCATCTGCATTCGGATTCACAGGATAGACAGTATATCCAGCGGTTCGCAAGTCTCTGTAAACTTGGTGACCATACTTCCTGTGATCTCTGCTAGCACCCACAACTGCAAACACGTTTCTTTTTTTCAAAAAATCTTCTATCAGTTTTTCATCCATAACTGTATCCCATATCCTTCTCATGCCTGAAAGTCTTAACTTTTGCTCGATCTTGTTAGAATCTACTAATGTCCTTTTGTGTGGACATGCATACAGCTTGCTACGCACGCGCTCATGAAATCGCAATATTCAGAGAGAAAAAAGTGGGCGTTGCAAGAGATATCTCTAGTTTCTTTGATAATAGAGTTTTCTGGTCCAGTTCTGACACTTTTGTTGCTTATAAGGCTAAAGAACGTAAATGTAAACATTAACTTCAGACGCGATGTGAAGAAAGTTGAAACGGTACGCTTTCATAGTTTTGAATCTAGAAAAATTTTGGAAAAGACTCTGTAGCCAAAACAGAGCAGACAAACACGCGCACGCCTTTATTCGCAGAGGAGTAGTAGGTCCTAAAAACGCGAAGCTACTATTCTTCTACGTGACACACCCTCACAAAGACATTCGAGGCTTCGCAGATTTTATCGAACGGGTCACCGGAGACGCTGAGGACCTCTGGAAATCTCTTGGTCACGAATCTCTGCTGAACTCCTATGATGAATACAAAGATTTTCTGCAGGGAAGAAAAAAAGCTACATTCATCAGGTTCAGAAATCTACGGGAACTTCCCATTCGCATCACAACAAAAGTGCTGTCACAAGTTGTCGGAATAGAAAAAATGCCCCAAATGGGATTATACTTAACAGAAAAAATGGCACACCAACTAATATTGGAGGGAGGTGCAGAAATTGGCGGAATTTGATCCGAAAGACTTCGTGGAAAAACAGGTAGAGGCGATTAAGAAAGTTGTCGGAGGAGAACGAGCCCTCATAGCGGTTTCAGGAGGCGTAGATAGCACAACATCTGCTGTTCTCACCCACCGCGCCATGGGAAAGAACCTTCTCTGCGTCATCCTTGACGACGCCTTCATGCGAGAAGGAGAAACTGAAAGAGTTGCACATCTTCTGTCTCAGCCTCCCCTGAATTTGCCCATGAAAGTGCTGAACGTTCAGGAGCGTTTCTTACGGGAAATGAAGGGTTTACGGGATGCTGAAGAGAAACGCAAGAAATTCAGAGAAACCTTCTACAGGGTCTTAAGCGAAACCGCTGAACAGGAGGGCTGCCGATTTCTGGTTCAGGGAACTATCCAAGCGGACATAATTGAAACAAAGGGAGGCGTCAAAACTCAGCACAACGTCCTATCGCAGATAGGAATAAGCACCACAGAACTCTACGGATTCCAACTTATCGAGCCTGTTGTATCTCTCTACAAAGGTGAAGTGAGAACGGTAGCTAGATACTTGGGAATTCCCACAGAACTCTCTGAAAGGCAGCCTTTTCCTGGTCCGGCACTGTCTGTCCGGGTAGTTGGAGAAATCAAACCCGACAAGCTGGAGACGCTTAAGAAAGCCACCGCCATAGCTGAAGAAAAATTCGCTAAACATAGTCCCAGCCAATACTTCGCGGCCATCATTGACAACCTAGAGAAGCCGTCAAATCACTTTGTGGCGCATATTCAGGAAGCGGCAACTAGATTCCTAAACGTTCCAAAACGCAATCTCTCTGTGAAGGTTTTCGAGGACAAGGCTACTGGCGTCGAGGGAGGCGAACGACGCTACGGCGAGATTGCTGCAATCACAGCTCAAACACCGGAAGGGTCTGTCCATCAGGTTCCCATCAATGACCTAGTAACTCTTCAAACCAAGCTTATAACAGAAAATCCCAAGTTCACAAGAATCCTTTACACCATTAAAGAGACATCTGAGAAACAACCCTATGTGATCTCTCTGCGAGCAATCCAAACCAGCGACTTCTTGACCGCCGAAGTATCTCACATCCCTTGGACGACCCTCTCTGAAACGGCTGAGAAGATTCTGGAGAACTGTCCAAAGGTTTCCAGTGTCTACTACGATGTGACGCCGAAGCCTCCTGCAACCATAGAGATGGAGTGAAAAGCTTCTCTTTAAGAACTGATTTAAAGAAAACCGTGGAGCATCTAGCAGCTTAGGTGTGTGGTCTTTCGCCCTCATTTTTTAGGGGCTATTCTCTGTGTGCGCGGGTTTTCCTTCTTGTTCTATCCGGATTTTCAGGTTTAATGGATATAATGATGGAGTTCGTTTGTAGTTGTTAAGTGGTAGAATGAAAAAGCTTGAAGATTTGAAGCAAAGGATCAGAGAATGTGAGAAGTGTAGGTTGCAGAAAACCAGAATTAATGCGCTTCCCGGCGAGGGCAACTCCAATGCCAGAGTGATGTTAGTTGCCCAAGCACCTGGAGAGAACGAGGACAGAGATGGAAAAATGTTCATTGGTCCTTCTGGCAAGAAATTAGATGGATTGCTTCAGGAAGCAGATGTGAGTAGACAGGAGATATACGTGACGAACTTGATTAAATGTATGCTTCCAAAGTATAGGAAACCGAAACAGGATGAAATTCAAACGTGTGCCCAGCATCTAAATGAAGAGATACGGTTGATAAATCCGTCTGTAATAGCTACCTTAGGCTATTACTCTACCAAGTACATCTTTCTAAAATATCAGATTCCGCTACCTGAATCCAAACCAAACTTCTCGAAATTTTATGGCAAGCTCCTCTTAGCCGAGAACAGAAAAATACTTCCGTTGCGGCATCCAGCTGCCCTCCTTTACGACGGTTCCGTTAGAGAAGAGATGACAAAGAATTACCGAAAGCTGAAAACATTAATGGTTGATTGCAAGTGGTTCTCGGTCTGTCCGATGAAAAAGTTTTACGAAGAAGGCAGAATACAAAAAAAGTGGATTGAACTCTATTGCAAAGGCGACTGGAAAAGTTGCGTGAGATACCACATGGAGGAAAGGGGACAGCCGCACCCAGACTGGATGCTCCCGGATGGTAGCCTCGATGAAAGCTTGCATGAATAACGGAAGTATGACAAAGTGAAGGCAAACCCTTACGGAAAAATGGTGAAGGATTGTCACTCGACGAAAGTAACAACGTTAGTTGATAACGATGTTTGGAAGAAAGGACTAGCCTCTACGTGGGGGCTTTCCTTGTATGTGGAAATAGATTCTGGAGAGGAACGGCACAGAATCTTGATGGACACAAGCGGCTCCTTCGAGGTCCTGTTCGGTAATGCAAGGAAACTTGGAGTGAACCTTTCTGATGTTGAAGCCATTTTTGTTTCACATTGGCACCTAGATCACTGCGGCTCCTTAAGTCACGTTCTGCCATTGTTAAGACAACAGACTCCCGTTTACGTGCCATCTAAGAGCTCTTCTGGAATCAAAGCAATAAGGGAGGCTGAAGGAACTCCGATTGTTTGCTCTGACCCGGTATACTTCATGGATGGGGTGATGTCAACAGGCGAAATGGGAGGAGGCGTAA
>DAOVMU010000129.1 GCA_030630585.1 Candidatus Bathyarchaeota archaeon
TGCAGCTGCACTGGTTTTAGCTTCAGAGGACGTGGCTAAAGAAATCACTGACAATCCAGTTTGGATTGACGGCGCAGGCTGGTGCATTGACTCTACACATTGGACAAACCGTGACCTTTACTATCCGGATTACGTAGAATGTGCAGCACGCATGGCTTACAAAATGGCTGGAATCAAAAACCCACCGAAGGAAATTGACCTAGCTGAACCCTATGATCCGTTCGACTATAAAGAGCTTCATCACATGGAAGGCTTATTACTGTGCAAGAAGGGCGAAGCGCCAAAACTTACAGTGGAAGGCGTAACACAAAGGGACGGAGATTTACCGATAAACCCATCCGGTGGATTATTAGGTGTTGGAAATCCAATCGCAGCAGCGGGTTTGATGAAAGTATGCGAAATCTTTTGGCAGTTACGCGGCGAAGCAGGAAGAAGACAGATCCCAGGTGACCCCAGAACAGGGGTGGCTCAAGCGTGGGGCGATCTGATGCAATACGGATCAGTGATTGTGTTGAGACGTTAAAGGAGGAAACGAAAATGAGTGAAAAAATTAAACGTTATCCGGGAGAAGCTCTAAAATCTGCAGACTTTAAGGAAGGAAAGGTTCCAACAGAGAAATGTAGACCCAAAGCAAAGTTTGCATGGAGTGCAGGCGTAGCCATCGGCAGATTTCTTGAAGAGCTAAAGAAGGGGAAGATAATCGCGACGACGTGCAGCAAATGCGGACGCATTATGGTTCCGCCTAGAATGTACTGCGAAAAATGCTTTAAGCCAACAGACGGCTGGAAACACGTGAAGGACACAGGTACAATCAACACTTATTCAATTTCCTACTTGGCCGCAGATGCAACCAGATTGAAAGAGCCAATACTTGTCGCCATTATAGACTTGGACGGAGCCTCTGAAAGTATGGGCATAATTCACAAGCTAGGCGAAGTCGATCAGAAAGAAGTCAAGTTTGGAATGAAAGTCAAAGCTGTATGGAAGCCACCGGATGAACGGGTTGGCTCAATCACGGACATTAAATACTTTAAACCAATAAAGGAGGAAACATCATGAGCCTAGATAAAATAACAAACCCACCCCAATTACGCCACTGGCTAGGCGACATGGAAGCAGACTACATCTACACTCTAGGTGTTGCTGGAGAACGCTTCTTCAAGGAAATAAAGGAAAACGGAAGAATAATGGGCGCAAAATGCACCTGCTGCAACAAAATCTACGTTCCGCCTAGAATGTACTGCGAAAAATGTTTCTCAAAACTTGAGAAATGGGTTGACCTAGGCAAAAAAGGCATAATCCACACGTTCACAGTAGCCACAATAGATGTTGACGGCAACAAACTGGAAAAGCCAGTAATATATGCATTGATAAAGTTTGAAGGAGCCTGCGGCGGCATAATCCACAAAATAGGAGAAACAACACCAGAAAAAGTGAAGATAGACATGAAAGTCGAGGCAATCTTCAAGCCATCGCATGAAAGAAAAGCCTCCATAAACGACATACAACACTTTAAACCAACAGCATAAACCCAACTCCACCCTTTTTCTAACATTAATCAAATATTCTGTGACTCAACAAGGCAGAAGACTTTTGTTGAAACGTTGAGTATAGCAATCAGGATGGCAAAAGAACAGGAAAAAATGTTGAGTCTATCTAGGATCGAAAATGAGGTTGCACACATGAAAATCGATTGCCAGAAGTTAGTGAAGCGCGTGCGACCATCGATGTAAGGTGAACATTCAATAGAACCAGGCTAAACAATCATTTAATAACGTTTTTCCATCATTCTTTCTGACATGCAGATATTACAGTTGGCGACGGCTACGCCTAACAACAAGTATTCAACAGAAGAACTAATGCAAACTTTTCCGTGCAAGCTTCCTGACGACGTCAAAAAGAACGTACTCAACTTGGGAATTTCGAAAAGACACCTTGTAAGCCTAACTGCTTCCACCTCCAAACGGGAAACGATCATAAGTGAAAGAGAACTCATCAACCTCTGTTTAGAGGCTTGCCAAGATACTTTGGAACAAGCTGACTTGTCTATCAAAGATGTAGGCTACTTTATTGCAACTTACGATGCGAACCCGTTTCTGTGTCCAGGTTTAAGCCACCTTTTAATCCGCGAACTCGGATTCAGTGCATACGTTAAACATGTCAACGTTCAAGGAATGGCATGCGCGTCATTCACGAAAGCCCTTGAACTTGCTAATGACCATCTGGCCATTCATCCTAATGATAAGGTTCTCGTTTGCGTTTCAGGAGTGAACTCTTATTGGTTTATCAATCAACTACGAGGCTTGAGAAACGTCATGGGAATCCATAAGATCAGATTGATAAAAGAGAGTCAGCAACAGATGGAGTTGAGGAAATGGATTGCCACCATGGAGTTCTTCCTTTTCGGAGATGGAGTAGCCAGCGTCGTTATGGCAAAGGAAGGGGATGGACTATCCGTTAACAAAGGTGTGGACGTTACAAATTTCAGAAAAAACGATTATTTGGCTGGTTATGCAAGAATCGAGGCCCTAAACGAGCCCTTCAAATTCGGTTTTTACTCACATTTAGATAAAAAACTACCCGAACTCGGAGTTCAATACACCGCTCTAGCCATAAAGAAACTGCTTGGCAAAAACGCTGAAACCATAATAAAAGCCGCAAGGAAATGGGCAGTCCACACCGGTAGTGAAAAAATACTCGATATGATGACTGAACACTACAATATTCCGCGCGAAAAAATCAGAGAATCATACGAAGTACTGAAGGGATACGGCAACTTAGCAGGAGCTAGTCTACCGTTTATCCTTGAAAAAATAATGTCAGAAAACAAATTTTCCAAGAGCGACATCATATTGATGCTTGGTTTCGGATGGGGATTCTCAGCCTCCGCTTGCACACTCGAATTTCAGAAACAGCACAAATAAGGCGATAAGTTTAAACCGAATAGAAATAACTTTTAGGGTCAATAACGATTTAAGTCAAGAAATAGGCTTGTTAAGGAGTAAAAGCTGATGTCTCACAAAGAAGAGATCAACGAAATAGTAATGGAGCGGGAACGCTGGGAAAAAACAACACTCAAAAAATGGATGAAGCAACGCCCTGAAAGAAAAAGTGAATTCAGAAACCATTCAGACATGTTGATAAAACGCATCTACACGCCAGAAGACACTAGAGACGTAGGTTACATGCGAGACCTTGGTTTTCCAGGGGAATACCCCTTCACCCGCGGAGTGCATGCAACCATGTACAGAGGCAGACTGTGGACCATGCGACAGTTTTCAGGATACGGCACAGCAGAACAAATGAATCAAAGGTTCAAATATTTACTAAAAGAAGGAGAAACAGGGCTAAGTGTAGCCTTTGACTACCCGACAATTAGAGGCTACGATTCAGACAACCCTCTGTGCAAAGGCGAAGTCGGTATATGCGGAGTAGCAGTCGCATCCTTAAAGGACATGGAAGTTCTGTTTGACGGCATACCACTTGACAAAGTTACAACTTCTATGACCATTAATGGTCCAGCAGCTATGTTGCTTGCCATGTATATAGCAGTGGGAGACAAACAAGGGGTGCCGAGAGAAAAGCTTGGAGGCACAACGCAAAACGACGTGTTAAAGGAATTTTTCGCCCAGAAACTCATAATTTTTCCACCTAAACATTCACTGAGACTTGTAACGGACATAATAGAATACTGCACAAAACACATGTCCAGATGGAACCCCATAAGCATAAGTGGATACCACATAAGAGAGGCTGGAGCAAACGCAGTTCAAGAACTAGCCTTCACACTTTACGATGGAATAACTTATGTGGAATCATGTCTTGAAAGAGGAATGAAAGTTGACGAATTCGCCCCCCGATTATCATTCTTCTTTGCAGCTCACAACGACTTCTTCGAAGAAATAGCAAAATTTAGAGCAGCCAGCAGAATATCGGCAAAAATAATGAAAGAACGCTTCCACGCTGAAAACCCAAGGTCCATGTGGATGCGCATGCACGTTCAAACAGCAGGATTCACCCTAACAGCCCAACAACCACTAAACAACATTACCCGCGTTACAATTCAAGCCTTATCAGCAATAATAGCTGGAACACAGTCGCTACACACAAACTCCTTCGACGAAGCCCTAGCCCTACCAAGCGAAGAAGCAGTAAGAATAGCCCTGAGAACACAGCAAATAATAGCTCATGAAAGCGGAGTGGCAAACACCTTAGATCCCCTCGCTGGTTCATATTATGTTGAGAACCTGACAAACGAGATGGAGAAGTGTACAATGGAATACTTCCAAAAACTAGATGACATGGGTGGAGCAATCGCAGCCA
>DAOVMU010000102.1 GCA_030630585.1 Candidatus Bathyarchaeota archaeon
CACCATGGATAAACTTAAGGAAATCGTAACTTGGCGCGTCAGAAGGCTTGACAAGGTTAGGTCAACATTGACAATGATTGTAGTTGAGAGTAAGTCCACAACACAATAAATATTCACTCTCTTTTTTCTTTTTCATATGCAACAGTATTTATTCTGTGAGCAACTTTTTAACATCAGACCTTAATCTTCTAATTCAACAGGCAATGAGGTTCCCTAGATAATCATGAAAATAATGCATATTGGATTGGATGACACTGATTCGCCGAGAAAGGGATGCACAACGTATGTTGCTGCTCTTCTCGTAGAGAAACTGCGAAAACTGGGAACGGAATTCATCGACTACCCAAACTTGGTTAGGCTGAACCCAAACGTTCCATGGAAAACTAGAGGGAATGGAGCGTTATGCTTAAGAATAAGGTGTGATGAGAGTGATGAAAAGAAAATAAAAGAAACTGTCACAAACACTGTAGAAGACCACGCAGATTTAGAGTATACAGGAACAGACCCGGGCATAGTCTTCTTTAAAAAGGCAAAGATTCCAAGGGAGGTCAAAATTTTTGCGAAAAAAGCAGTTACAGGAATTGTAAACCTTGAGGATGCCTTGAAACTTCTGAAAAAATTTGAGGCTGAGGCTGTAGGCTTCAAAAAATGCCGAGGAATCATTGGAGGCTTGGCAGCCGTCGGCGAAACTCTTCAATGCGACTACACCTTTGAAATCCTTGCGTATCGCATTCCAGAAAATTGGGGCTTAAAAAGGAGAGTTGACGAATCATCAATCGTTGAAATGGACAAGGCTACAGCACCCTACACGTTCAACAATGTTGACCAGAAAACCAGCAGGGTTCTCATAACACCAAGGGGCCCAGATCCCATACTTTTCGGCATCAGAGGCGAAACCCCGGAAATTGTGAAGGAGGCATTCGAAATGGCTAAACCTCTTGAAACTGTGGAAAGATGGGTTATTTTTCGCACTAATCAAGGAACAGATGCACATCTGAAACTAGTCAAACAGTTAAGCCAAATAAAACCTTTCAACCCGGTAGTTGCCAAAGGAACCGTAGCGACGAATCCGAAGATAATCCCTAGAAGACATGTAGTTTTCTCAATTGAAAACGAAAGCGCACAAGTTGACTGCGCAGCCTATGAACCTACAGGTTCTCTCCGAAAAGCCGCAAAAAAGCTGATTGTAGGAGACTACGTAGAAGTTCATGGTGGTGTTCGAGCTCCTTCGCAAAATCATCCGTTAACCATAAACCTTGAAAAAATCCGGGTCATGAGACTTGCGCCAAAAATAGTGTATCACAATCCAGTTTGTTTAAAGTGTGGAAAACGGCTTAAATCTATGGGAAGGAACAAAGGCTTTAGATGCAAAAAATGCGGTTCAAGACACTTGGATCTTCGCAAAATCGAAGTTAAGGTTAAGCGCGAAATAAGAAAAGGTCTCTACATAACCTCGTCTAGGTCTCAGAGACATCTGACTAAGCCGTTTAGACGTTATGGACTAGAGAAAAGTCACACAGTATTTAAGGGGTTAATTGAGGATTGGTGTTTTCCTTAATCTTTATTCTCTGTGCACTTTGAATATTTCGCAAAGCAGTTGATACAGGTCCTCTCCACCTTCCACCTTTGAGAACATGTCTTTTTCAGCCTTCAGAATTCGCCCAACTGCCGTGTATGTTTGTCTCCATTCCAACTCTGTCCACATCATCCGATAATTTTTCAGTTCAACCCACGCGCGAAAAACTAAAACAACGAACATGCCTATGGTGAGTAAGAGGTTCAGTATGTATATCTCAAGTAGCTCCATGCCTTTTCACCTCCCTTCTATGATATATATTGAAATTTATGGACGACAGCATGTAAATGAAACTTGCGCTAGCAAATATTGAGAAGAAAAGACTTGGCGAGTGCTGTTTTAACCCCGGTGGCGTACTAGTCAGGCGTAGGTGGAACATGTGATCTCCTAGTCGGATACGCAATTAAGAGAATGAGTAAACTCAAAGCTGTTTTGATGGACGGGTTCACATTTTTCCTCCTTTACCGGGGCATAAGTGGAGTAATCAACATGAATTACGATGAGCTTGGGGAAATGTTGATTGCCTTCATGTTTCCACTGATCGAGAGGAACGTGGCTTATCGGCTTAAAATCCCATTTACCTTTCAGAAGCTTTTTGGCTGGTTTTGCTTTTAGCTTTTAATTTGGAAAGTGAAATGGTTAAATGTGTGATTTTTGATAATTCTTTGGAAACGTTGATCCAACACTGTCGAGGCGTCTGAACATTGAAAAAGTTCCCCAAAGAAGAATATAGCGTACCGTTCTTTGAAGAAGAAGGCTACGTAAGAAACTTGTGCCCCAAATGCGGAGAATATTTTTGGACGCAGAATCCAGATCAGAAAACTTGCGAGGAAGCAACCCCTGAAGGGTGCGCATTCTACACGTTCATAAATAATCCGCCAACAAGAAAGAGTTACAGCTTAGGTGAGATGCGGGAGGCTTTTCTATCCTTTTTTGAAAAACTTGGACATACCCGCATAAAGCCCTATCCAGTGGTGGCAAGATGGAGAGATGACATTTACTTAACACACGCAAGCATAATTGATTTTCAGCCATATGTAACTGAGGGAATTGCTCCGCCACCAGCGAATCCACTCGTGATTGTTCAACCGTGCATACGTTTAGTGGACATAGCTAATACTGGTCCAACCTTTGGTAGACACTTAACGGTTTTTGAGATGGGTGGACATCACGCATTCAATTATTCGGATAAGGAGGTCTACTGGAAAGATCAGACTGTAAGATTCCATCATGAGTTTATTACAAAAGAGTTAGGAGTGAAATCTGAAGAGGTTATTTACAAGGAGGACGTTTGGGTTGGCGGTGGAAATGCCGGTCCAGATGTTGAATGCATTGTTCGAGGTTTGGAAGTTGACACTCTTGTTTTCATGCAGTTCAAAGTTGTAAACAACGAGTTTGTTAAACTGCCTATACGAACAGTTGACACTGGCTACGGCATAGATCGCTACTCGTGGCTTTCCCAAGGTGCACCTAGCTGTTTCCATGCAGTTTACGGAAGCTTGCTTAGCAAGATTTTTGATATGGCGGGTATAAGCGAAATTGACAATGATTTAATGATAAAGATAGCTGAGGTTTCCGGCTTAGTGAGCTTGGATAAAACAGCGAGTAGACTTAAAGCTCGAAGGAAAATAGCGGAAATTGTAGGAATGAAAGTAAACGAGTTGGACGAGTTACTGCTTCCCATTGAAAATGTTTTTGCTGTAGCGGATCACACAAAATGCTTAAGCTTCATACTCTCTGAAGGCGTTATTCCATCGAATATCCAAGAAGGATACTTGGCGAGGCTTCTCTTCCGCAGAGCTTACAGACTGATGAAAATGTTGGGTATGACAGACAGACTCTATGACGTAATGGACATGCAAATCGGCTTGTGGTCCAAGGATTACCCGCATCTTAAGGAAATGCGAAACGAAATCATGGAAATCCTTTCAGTTGAAGAAGAAAAGTTTCAAAAAACCATCAAAAGAGGCGAAGGACTAGTGAAGAGAATTGCCCGGAAACTGAAAAAAGAGAACATCCCAGAAATTCCAGTGGAAACCTTGACTGAACTATATGATTCTCATGGCCTCCCGCCTGAGATTGTTAAACAATTCGCTGAAAAGGAAGGAGTAGAAGCAGAGATTCCAGAAAACTTCTACGCTTTAATCGCAGAAAGACACATACAAGCACCGGGAAAAGTGGAAGAGACAGAACCACAGGAAGCCCCAGGAATAGCTGTTTCAGATCTCTCAGAAACAGAACCACTGTACTATCAAGATCAATACATGAGAGAGTTTGAAGCAAAGGTTGCTAAGGTACTGGACAACGAATATGTTGTTCTTGATAGAACATGCTTCTTTCCAGAAGGTGGAGGGCAACCAGCAGATACTGGCTACTTAGTTTTTGATGAAAACAAAGTTGAGGTTGTTAATGTTCAAAAAGTCGGCAAGGTAATTGTCCACCAAGTGAAAGGTGTTGTTCCAAAAGAGGACAGCATCATCAAAGGACTGATTAACTGGGAAAGACGATACGAACTCATGAAGAATCACACTGCTACCCACATAATTAACGGCGCGGCCAGACGCGTTTTGGGAAAGCACGTTTGGCAGTTCGGAACACAAAAAGGAACCGCCCGTTCTAGGCTGGACATTTCGCATTACCGTAGGTTAACATTGGAGGAAATACACAGAATGGAAAGGTTGGCAAACCAAGCCATTTTACGAAATATTCCAGTCGAAACTTCTCAGATGGGCAGGAGCGAAGCTGAAAAACTTTATGGTTTTAGGCTTTATCAGGGCGGAGCTGTTCCAGGAAAAGAAATACGTGTCGTAAAGATAGGAGAGTGGGATGTTGAAGCATGTGCAGGAACTCACCTAAAAGGCACTGGTGAGATGGGATTTATTAAAATAGTCCATTCAGAAAGAATTCAGGACGGTGTAGAAAGACTAGTTTATTCTGTTGGAATACCAGCTCTAAAAACAGTGCAAGAAAACGAGAAAAAACTCTGGAAACTTTCAGATATTCTGAATGCGCCTCTTGAGAAACTGGATAAGACAGCAGAAAAAGTTGTTAGAGAATTAAAGGAAGCAAACGCAGAAAAAAGAAAACTCATAAAAGAAATAGCAGCACGGGAAAGTGCAGTCGTAGGAGCAAGACCGCAGACTGAAGTAATTAGTCATATAGATGGCATCAGACTAGTGACACGCGATTTCAAAGAGGTAATTGATGTTGACCGCATGGTTCAAACAGCCAATGCAATGATCGAAAGAGACGAAGCAACCGTCTCATTATTTTATGGAACGGATGGAAAAAATGTGCGGATAATGGTTATGGCAGGAGAAACCGCCTTGGAAAAAGGTGTAAACGCCAATGAAGTAATCAGGGAAGCTTCAGCAATCATAGGTGGCGGAGGTGGCGGAAAACTGAATTTTGCTCAAGGCGGGGGAACGATAGTTCGAAAGCTGCCGGACGCCATCAAAAAAGCTGAAGAAGTACTAAAGAAACAACTAAAACACTAGCGCACGCCACTTTGTACGCGTAGAGTTCTTAAATGGCGTGTGCCGGAATTGACACACTTTTTTCATCGAGGATTCTTCCACAAACCATAAAAATGGAAGCATAAATATCATGTCGTGAAGGAAACTAAATGAAGTTCGGAGTCATCCTAACCATAATTACCATAATAATCGTGGTAGGTCCTATTGTGTCAGCAGTCATCATGTACAAAGATAATCTCATTGCCCTCATAGTACCAGACGTTGAAGAACTAACAGATAAAATTGGCAACTACTTCCCAACTGCTGAATATGCAGACTATGAAGTCATTGATGCTAAGTCATCCTTCAACGTGAAGTTTAACGTCACAAATAATTCCGGCGAAGATTTCACAGTTAACGCGGTGAATTGCTCCGCATACTGCTCAGAGCATGAGGGAGTTCTCTTGGGTTATGGTTATGGAGAGAAGCTCCCTCTAATAGTACCTAAACGATCTTCAAAAATACTAAGTCTTCTCGTAACCTTTACGAATGAAGGAAAAAACCATGTTGAGACTGACCATAGAGGTGACAAGGATTTCTATGCAGTTCTGAAGAATGTGCTCGTTGTAGTTCAAGGTATCGAAGTGAAGCTTGGAGACAATATTCAAGTTGGACCTATAAAAATGCCATAAAGGATGGAACATTCATGGAATTCAAAACAATTAATTGGCCTGGTTTGGCGTGTTCAGTTACTACAGCAATGATTGTTGTCCTTTCAGTTCTCTATGCAGCTCCTTGGTGGCAAATTGCAATAGGCGAGGGAGTTGGTCAGGCTGATATTTCGCCTCTGGATTATAAAGCAAGCTTTGCAGG
>DAOVMU010000134.1 GCA_030630585.1 Candidatus Bathyarchaeota archaeon
AACTGTAATCATGTTTAGAAGTCTGAAAAAAGCTTTGTTTATTGCTTCTTGAACGCCAGTTGAACCGAATTTAAGTAGAATCTTCTCCCTTACAGTTTCTAGTGCTTTGACTTGACTTTCGTTCAGTTGCCCCGGCTTGTTTATCCTGAAGTTGCAGTCTCCAGGCGTATAATCGATCAGCTTTTTCTCCGTGGCTCTTCTTAACGCAAATTCAGCTTCTGCACAACAAGACACAACGAGATAATCTAATCTTTGCAGTTTTTCCACGTTTTCTCTGGATGTTGACACATCTATTTTGTTCGCCACAATCAGCATGGGCCTTGAAATCCGTCTTACTGCATCAACGAATTTTAGGAAATCTTCTTCACTCCATGCTGTAGGCTTGTCAGCGTTTAACTCTGTCCTCCTTATTGCCTCAGAGATGTGGCTTCTTTTTATTGTTAAGCCGCTTAGCCTTTCTTCCAGCAAGGAGAAAAGGTCCTCTTTTGAATCGGCTTCAACAGTTCGAGCGATTTTATTCCAGTCTCGTTTAAGTATGTTCGCCATCCACATGGTTATTTCATGTTCCAGAAATCGTACATCCTCTAGCGGATCATGTTCACCCGGCTTGCATATTTTTCCATCAGAATCTGTTCCGCCGGAAGCGTCAATTATATGGATTAAGGCATCTGCTTTTCTAATCGCGTCTAGAAACTGGTTTCCCAAACCTCTTCCTTGCCATGCGCCGGGCACAAGACCCGCGCAATCAATCAGTTCGACCGGAATTAGTCTTATCCCGTCGAGGCACAGGGAATTAACAGGGTTATCTTTGACATTGAATTCTTTGCATACACATGGAGTTCGAACATACCCAATTCCTCTGTTTGGCTTTATTGTTGTAAACGGATGGCTTGCAATCTTTGCTGGTGCAAGGGTTGCGGCACTGAAAAATGTTGATTTGCCAGTATTTGGTTTCCCAACAATGCCAACCATCAAAGTTGATTTTCTCCCCAAACCTAAGATTGGAACATCATATAAATGAAATTTCTGTTCTGGTTTCCTCTTCTGTTTGGTATCGCTTGAGTAAGAATAACACAATCAGCATTATGACTATCGGAATGCTTATGAAAATCACAAATACTTTGACGATGAGCATCCAAGCATTTTGCAGTGTTTCCTCAACTATTTCAAGAGTGTTGACCGCATTCAATTCAGATATGTGTGGTTTTTCATGCCAAAAATCTATGATATTTTGCAATTGAACTTCAATTTCAAATGATGTTTGTTCAACATTTTTAGCTTCAGATGGAAATATTAAGTGAGTTCCAAAGATCTTTCCTAAGAAAACTGCAAATTCTGCCTGCCTTGTTTTTTGAACAGTCTTGACAACATTTTCCACAAAGCTAGTGCCAAAGACACCTGTCGAGCAAGGTATTAGCGAAACTGTTTGCTCATCTTCAACGTTCTTTTCTCCTGCTTTGCAATCAAGGAAATAATTCGCATATGGCATAACCTCTGGTACACTTTGAATCGAACTAAAATGTTTGCCATCAATTACGTCGAATAGCCGCCATGTAACATCTACAGGTATCCATCCATAATTCTCTAAGTAGTATTCAGCCCACATATGCCCATCCTCCAAGTTTTCACTTGTGCTATGAAACGCAAAACCGGCTTGAATCCTACATGGGATTCCTACGGCTCTACACAAGGCAACGAAAAGGTAGGAATGTTCAGAGCAGTCACCAACTTCATTCTTTAAAGCCCACAGGGCTCCCCTTTCCTCATCTTGAACCTTGTAGTGCATGTGGTTAGATACAAAACTGTATATTTTGCGAACCTTCTCATGTAAATCACCCGCATTGCCTGCAAGCGCCTTGGCCTGCGAAACTATTTCGGAATGATCACATTCTATGAGCGCTTCCGCCTGCGTATATTCCTTGTATAACTTTGAGCTTGTATCATAGTTTTCCACAAAGCTCGAATCAATCAAGTAACGAATGTTAAAAGAAACCAAATAATAATCCAACTCTACGCTGAAGCTTCCCTTTCTGTCAATTCTTAGGTCCTTGCTGTAGAAGTACGTGTTTCCATAGCTGTCATTCAAGACTTCTCCTTGAACCGTTTTCGATGAAGAGAAATTATGGAGAATGACATAATGACGTGCAGTTACGTTCTTAATTAAAGGAATAAAAAGTTGAGCCCTAGCCGCGATAGGAGAGTGATTAACAATCTTGATGGTATGATTAAGGCTTACAGCATACACATCGACAATTTCATATCTGAGGACTCCCAGTTTTTCTTCTCGCATGATTTCTACGAAAGATGGATGGATTATAGTACAAAAAATGAGGGAAATATTAACCAAGTGGAGAAGCGATTTAGCCTTCCTACGTGAAAAACGCAATTGACACCCTTCTGTTTAGCTATCAACAACCACAGAGCAATATAAAAATATTTGAAACTCTATAAGAGCGTAAGCCTTGTGGTTGTATAGGAGAAAAACGAGTTGGAGTTGAATCTTGGCAAGGAAAAACTCATAGAAATGTATAAGAAAATGCTTCAAATTCGCAGTTTCGAGGAGAAAGTTTTCGAGCTCTACGCTCAAAATCATGTTCCTGGCACAATCCATTTATATGCGGGACAAGAAGCTGTGGCCGTCGGCATTTGCTGCACTCTCAGAAAAGATGATTATATTACAAGCACTCACCGTGGACACGGTCACTGCATAGCAAAAGGCGCCCAGCTAAAGCGAATCATGGCTGAGATTCTAGGCAAAAAGACCGGATATTGCAAGGGAAAAGGTGGCTCAATGCACATAGCAGATTTCGACGTAGGCATGTTAGGTGCAACAGCCGTTGTAGGGGCTGGAATACCAATAGCCATGGGAGCGGGATTATCAATAAAACTCAAGGGAACAGACAACGTTGTGGCATGTTTCTTCGGAGATGGCGCCTCAAATCAGGGAACATTTCATGAATCTATAAACATGGCCGCTGTATGGAAGCTTCCAGTGATTTTTGCTTGTGAAAACAACGTTTATGCCATGGGAACCCGCCAATCGACCGTGATGCTGGTAGAAAACGTCGCAGACAGAGCCATAGCCTATGGAATCCCCGGTGTCACAGTTGATGGAAACGATGTCCTGGCGGTTTATGAAGCTGCACGGAAGGCTGTTGATAGAGCCAGAAAAGGTGAGGGGCCAACACTCATCGAATGTAAAACTTATCGGCATAAAGGGCATTCTCGGATTGATCCAGCCAAGTATAGACCTAAGGAGGAAGTTGAAGAATGGCTGCGTAAAGACCCAGTTGGACGTTTCAGGACAAAACTTTTGCAAACAAAAGCTCTAATGGAAGCTGAAATTCAACAAATCGAAAAGGAAGTTTTGACTGAAATCGAGGGGGCCGTTAAATTTGCCATGGAAAGTCCAAGTCCAGCTCCAGAAGAAGCCTTAGAAGACGTTTACGCATGAATCCTGAAGGAATGGAAAATGCGAAAGATAACCTATAAGGAAGCATTAAGAGAAGCGTTAAGAGAGGAGATGCATAGAGATCCAACAGTCTTTTTGCTAGGCGAAGATATTGGGAAATACTGGGGAGGAGCATTCAAAGTTACAAAGGGTTTAGCTGAAGAATTTGGAGACGAAAGAGTTAGGGATACGCCAATATCAGAGTCAGCCATAATAGGCGCAGCTGTAGGTGCCGCAATAACTGGCATGCGTCCAGTGGCAGAAATAATGTTTGGGGACCTAACATCGCTAGCCATGGATCAAATTGCAAATCAAGCAGCAAAAATACACTACATGTTTGGGGGTCAAGCAGGGGTCCCCCTTGTGATCAGAACACCCTTCGGCGCTGGAGTGAATATTGCTGCCCATCACTCACAAAGCCTAGAGGCGTGGTTCATGCACGTTCCAGGATTGTATGTGGCTGTGCCTTCAACACCTTACGATGCAAAGGGGCTTTTGAAGACAGCTATTCGCGACAATAACCCGGTTTTCTTCTGTGAACATAAACTGTTGTATCCAATGGAGGGTGAGGTTCCGGAAGAGGAATACACTGTTCCTTTCGGAGTTGCAGATGT
>DAOVMU010000135.1 GCA_030630585.1 Candidatus Bathyarchaeota archaeon
AACAAAAAATCAGAAAAAAAAAGCTTTCGGTATTCAGAAAGGTCTACTCCGTTCAAGAGCCATATGCATACATCGCCATAGTAAAAGATCCCAAAACCCATAAAGTCCGTTATAAAGTAATCGAACCAACACTGCTTGAAGAAGAAGTTGAAATACTTGAGGAAATAAAAGGCATTTTGATGGAAGAAATCGATGTAAACTTAAAAGAAATCGACACAAGAGAAAAAGCTTCAGAATATCTGAAACAAAAAATCCAAGAAGTCATCAAGAATTATCGCCTAAAAATTGCTGAAGAGGCCATAGACAAACTAATGTACTACATTGTACGCGACTTTGTTTATTATGGAAAAATTGACCCTTTAATGAAAGACCGCACGGTTGAAGATATTTCTGCAGATGGTGTCAATATTCCGATCTATGTTTGGCATCGCGAATACGAATCTCTACCCACCAACATAATGTTCGAAGATGAAAACGAGTTAAACTCTTTCATTGTGAAATTAGCATACCTTTCCGGCAAAAACATCTCCCTGGCATCTCCCATGCTAGACGCGTCTCTTCCAGACGGAAGTCGCATTCAACTAACATACGGAAACGAAATCACTAGACGTGGCTCAACATTTACAATACGACGCTTCCGTGTCGACCCCCTCACGATTTCGGACCTAATAGGCTTTAACACGTTATCGTCTGGGATGGCTGCCTATTTTTGGTACGCAATAGAAAATCGAGCATCTGTTCTGGTAGCGGGAGGGGTGGCTTCCGGCAAAACAACTGTCCTTAACTGCCTATCTATGTTTATTAAGCCAGAGTTAAAAATTGTAAGTGTAGAAGACACTGCTGAACTTAACTTACCTCATGAAAACTGGATACCCTCTGTTGTACGAGCGAGTTTTGGATGTGAAGAAGAAGGCCCAGGTGCCATAACATTATTTGATCTTCTAAAAGCGGCAGTACGTCAGCGTCCCGACTTCATAATCGTAGGTGAAGTGAGAGGTGCAGAAGCATATACATTGTTCCAAGCTATGGCGACAGGTCATCTGGGTATGAGCACAATCCACGCTGAGTCGGTGAACTCAGTTGTGCACAGGCTGGAATCTGAGCCCATGAACATACCGAGGTCTCTACTGGCTATGATTGATGTTGTGACAATCCAGGTGAGGACAGAAATTGATGATAAACCTGCAAGGCGAACCTCAGCAGTGACTGAAATTGTTGCCTTTGATCCCGGAACAAAAGAACTACTTACGAATGACGTGTTCAAATGGGACATTAGGAGTGACTCCTTCAAATACATAGGGCCAAGTCATATTTTGGAAAGAAACATGGAAAAAACAGGAATTGGTGTGGAAGAGATTCGTGAAGAACTGGAAAGAAGAAAAGCTGTTCTGGAGTGGATGGTTCGAAAAAACATACGAAAATACACCGAAGTCGCCAACGTTATCCGAGAATACTACGCAAACCCTGATCGAATGTATAGAAAGGCAAGGATGGGCAGCTAATGAGTTTTGCTCGTCTTAAGAAGTCAGTAAACCAGATACGCCAACGCGTTACAGACAAAATCCACTCAAAAATTTCTGCACCCCTAAGTCACTTTGGCCAATCAACGAAGAATACAGAGCAAACAAAATGTAAGCCTCAACTTTTCGCTTACCATCTTTTGGGAGAAACAACAAATCGTCTTTTACCTTTATTCAGAGACATGGATGTTGGTCTGCATAGATCTGGCATGAGGATAAGTTTCAAGCCTTACGTCAGCCTTACTCTTCTAACGAGCCTAATAGCTACTGTTTTCACAATGTTTCTTGTTCCTTCAACATTGCATCTTATCCTGCAGATAGAGCTCTTTCCATCCCTTCTTTTTGGCGTAGGTGGTGGTTTGCTTGTGGGCGCTATAACCATCATTTGCTTTTACATTTATCCTGTTTACCGAGCAGACACCATAAAACGGAACTTAGATGATAGCATGTCTTTTGCAACGAGTTATTTGGCAATTCTAGCAGGTGCAGGCATACCACCTGCCAAAATGTTTTGGTCTCTCTCAAGTATTCCTCAGAAATCGGCTGTCGTTGATGAGTCAAGAATCATCGTTCGAGATGTAGAACTTTTTGGTGCAGACATAATCACTGCTTTAGAAAACGCGTCAAAACGCACACCTTCTAAAAAATTCAAAGAATTACTTGAAGGCTTTATAGCAACAATACACTCTGGCGGGAATTTAATGTCTTATTTATTGAACAGATCGCGACAAGACATGAAGCTTAAACATATCGCCTTGCGAAAGTTTTCAGATACTCTTGGGGTGCTTTCAGAATTCTATGTAACATTACTAGTAGCAGGACCGCTTATTTTCGTTGTGATGCTATCGGTCATGGCTATGCTTGGAGGCACTGGGTTCGGAATAATGAATCCAACCTTGCTGTTGATGCTTTTAACATACATTGTCCTGCCTATTAGCTCAGCCATCTTCATAATAATCTTGGATGTCCTTACGCCACGGTGGTGAAAGTGCCAAAAGTTGAAAAACGGGAAAAGAAAATCGCTTGGGCAGTATCTATCAGTTTAGGTCTCGTTATAGTGGCGACAGCAGTCATAACATTAAGGGGAAAGCCGCTTTTTGAAGAGTATCTTTTTTTCGCTGCAGTAGTTGCTATATTTCCTACTGCAGTGCTAGATTATTTAGAATACCGCTGGCAAAAATCAATAGACGAACACTTGCCCGACTTATTTAGAAGCATTGTTCAGGCTCAACAGACAGGAATGCCTTTACCTCAAGCCTTGAAAGAAGCCTCAAAACGAAATTATGGTCCCCTAACTGCGGAGTTGAGGAAAATGGTGAATCAGATGTCTTGGGGTTTATCTTTTGAAGAGGCATTTCAAGAGTTTGGTAAGCGTGTTGACACTGCTCTAGTGCAGAGAACTGTACCTTTGATTATTGAGGCTAGCCAGTCTGGAGGGCATGTGGAGAAGGTCTTTGCTCCGATGGAAAGGTTTATTCAATCCACTCTTAACATGGAGAAGGAACGAAAGGCTCAAACAAGACCTTACATCGCAATAATTTATGTTGCATTTTTTGTCTTCATTTTCACTATAGTCTTGCTTTTCAAAACGTTCTTCGTGAAAATGGGCGATTCACCAATCATCGGTTTTTCTGCATTAACTTCCGAAGAGGCGTGGCGCATTTTCTTCCACATGAGCCTTATGCAAGCGTTTTTCGGCGGATTAGTTGCTGGAAAAATGGGTGAAGGAACCGTAAGCGCTGGGTTGAAACACAGTGTAATTCTCATGGCAACTGGATATGTTACTTTGAAACTATTTACTTGGTGATTATGATGAGGCGATTTTTAAGGAATAAACGTGGAGTTACGCCTGTTCTAAGCAATGTTCTACTTACTGTTGTGGTGGTGGCAGCCATGTCTTTGGCGGTTTCAGCTACCTATGTGATAACCGACAACATGCATCAAATTATGGGAGAACGCGTTGTCGCAGAGGATGTATGGTTTACACCTGATGGAATTTCGATTTATCTCCGCAATATAGGAAAAGTGGCAATTGAAGTGTCATCAGTTTATGTGGACTTCACAAGCCAATCCTTTGCACCGCTCACGCTGGAAGTTGGGGGTCATGGATGGCTAAATGTTACTTTCAGTTGGAATGCTGATAGCGTGCATCATATAAACGTAGTGACTAGTAGAGGAACGAAAATTGTCGACTATTATAAGGCACCTTCATAAGTTTAGACGCAATAAGCGTGGCATTAGCAACATCATAGTCATAGTGCTAAGCCTTGTCATTCTAGTGATAGTAGCATCTAATGTCATCTTGTGGAGTTATCAGATGAACCAGCTTGACTGGGAAAAAATGCAAGAGAAGCTCAAAATCACAGATGTTGTGAGAATAAACAGCTCAGTATGGTTCACAACGCAAAGCGAATATACAGTAAGCATTGGCAACCACATCAATGGCACTTACCAAGATACAACTGCTGTTG
>DAOVMU010000131.1 GCA_030630585.1 Candidatus Bathyarchaeota archaeon
ATTTCAGACTAGAACAATCCGTGCTGAGGACTAGAGAGCGCTCTTGTTATCCATAAAGAATAAGCTATTTCAACTCGCGATAGATTGCCTTAAAAACTTGCTCAGCTAAATCATTCATTGGAAAAAGGCGAATGTTAATGAAGCTCCCCGCTGGCAAAGTCCCCCCAAAAATTCTTGAAGAAGTAGTTTTCAAACATTTAGGCGTAAAGCGTAGAGAAGTTGTTGTAGGGCCATCTTACGGTTTGGACGGCGCCATAATCAAAGTTGGAAACAAGTTACTCGTCACTTCTATGGATCCAATCACTGGTGCTTTAGAAAGAATAGGATGGCTAGCGGTAAACATAAATGCGAACGACATTGCCACCTTCGGCGTACAACCAACCTTCTTCGCCTCCTGCCTTCTACTGCCCGAAAACGCAACAAGAAAAACTGTGAAAACCATCTGCGAACAGATAGACGCGGTAGCCAAAAAACTGGGCTTAGCCATAACTGGCGGGCACTCAGAAACCACGCCTAACCTGCCATTCCCCATAGTTATCGGTTGCTGCATGGGCATAACTGAAAAAGGATGCTATGTAACAGCACAAGACGCGAAAGCTGGCAACATGCTAATACTAACGAAATCTGCGGGAATAGAGGGTACAGCTATTTTGGCAACGGACAAGCACGCTCAACTTGAGAGAAAGATAGGAAAATCAACCTTAAGAAAAGCTGAAAAGTTCTTCAACCACATAAGCATAGTGAAAGAAGCAATCTTAGCCTTCCAAACAGGCGACGTAACGGCAATGCATGACCCCACAGAAGGCGGAGTTGCAGGCGGAATACATGAATTGGCTGATGCCTCAGGAGTGGGTTTCAAGGTTTATGAAGAAAAGATGCCGATTGCTGAAGAAACATTGAAAATATGCGAATTCTTCCAAATTGATCCACTGCAACTCATCGCTTCTGGAAGCCTGTTAATTGCTGTGAAAAGAAGTGCTGCCAACAAAGTTGTGAGGGTTCTTGAAAAGAGCAAGATTGCCGCGGTCATTATAGGTGAACTTCTATCTTCTCCGGAGAAACGGTTTGTTGTGCACAAAGATGGCCGCATGGGAGAGTTTATCAGACCAGTGTCCGATCATCTTTGGCTAGGCTTAGAAAAATAGCTAATTCTACTGCTTTTTTAAGAATTTAATTGCGTGTCTTGGCCTTTTCAACCTTTTGATTTTTTCTCGGAGCTTTTTATAAACAAAATAGTTTCTCAAGTCTCTGCAGACTTCAAATACTATATCTTCCTCGTGAGTGTGAACAACGCTGAAATCTGGATCTAAAACTATCTTGTATCCTCTTGCAAGCATTTCTAAGGTCCAGTCATAATCTTCACCGCCGTATTTTCTTGTTTCTGGGATTATGTTTAACAGATTTTCATCGAAAGGATATTCTTTCCATCTTGATTTCCGGATGATGCAATTGATTGTAGAGATCCAACTTATCGTTTTCATCTGTTCTTCAACTAGAAGAAACAGTCTCTTTTCGAATCCTTTATTTGATGGTAAGAAAAAACCACTTACACCAGCCACATTTTCATCTTCAAAATGCTTCAATCCACTTTCCAGCCAACTCGATGATGTAGGCAAAGAATGCCCATTAGTGATGCACACCAGTTCCTCCTTTGAAGAAGCTACGCCAAGGTTCACTGAATATGGATGTGAGAAATCTTCATGTCTAAAAGTTAGAAGTTTGGAGTCAGGATAGTTTTCCAAATTTCTACGCATAAACCGTATTTCATTTTCACTTTCAGAATCCATCACAATCAATATTTCAGAGGGACTTGTTGTTTGATGCAGCAGGCAATCTAAGACACCGCTGAATAGTTTTTCTCGCCCAGCGCATCTGATAACAACTGAAACAGTCATTTCAATTCTTCTACCAAATGTTAAGCACTTTCTCTTTCAGCACAACTTTGATTTTCATGTAACTCTGGAATAATCAAATGTAAAATTTTTTTCCTTTCTCCAACCAGGGCGGCTTTAACTTTTGGCTTTAATATTACGCAACAAGTTTTGATATAAAACAATAGCTGCGTAGAAAGCATACGATAACAACAATTGAGGACAACGAATCGCGAATTTAAGTTCGTTGGCAACTAAGGAGACACTTTTCCTTATTGTCCAGACAATTGTTGGTCGGTGGTGAATACAATAGGGTTCATAAGCGGAAATCACTTTGTATCCTTTCTCACAAATCCATGATTTGATGTAAGCGTCTTCATATATATGCAGATTAGAAGGGATATGAATATCTTTGACTGCTTTATATCGCACTAATAAGTCGTGGGTCCCACCTCTCTTGCCAAAAATCTTCATTGTAATTCTTTCAAATAATTTTATGATCGTTGTGTTTTTCAGTACTGACCAAACTTCTATGCCCCAAATCGCACCTACCCCGTCTTTCAGAAGTTTCTTCGCCTTCTCGAACCATCCGTTGCATAAAATGACGTCACTGTCAACGAACATAAACCATTCAGTCATGACTTGTTCTATAGCTTTCTGTCTCGCTTTTCCTCTTGTTCCCCTCTCACTGAGAAGAACAACATTATTGTATTTTTTGTTAAACTTTCTAATTATTCCTAATGTTTTATCTGTTGAATAACCGTCCACCACAATTAATCGGTTAACCGGAACATTCTTGTAAATGGAGTCCAAACATTTCCCCAAGGTTTCTTCGCTGTCTTTTGTTAGGACAACTACATCTACATTCATTAGGATGTTCAACTCGGTCGTTTTGAGTATGTTTAATGGCCTACTAGGTTCTTTCAGTCAACAAAACACTTATAACATTTATGCTTAAATAACCGACCGACTTAGCCTAAGATCAAAAACCTTCAATGGAGTATTCTGTATGAGGCTCTCCTCACGCAAAGTTCTTAGCTTATTTAAACGCTCTCTTGCTTTCAATAAGCCGCATCATGTACAGTGGATGCTTACACGTCGCTGTAATTATCGCTGCAAAAGCTGTGATGTGTGGCGAAATCAGAAACCTACAGCGGAACTTTCCACCGAGGAAGTGATAGCAGGGCTAAATGTTCTTCGCAAAATGGGAGTGATAGAAATTGTCCTCTCTGGAGGAAATCCTCTTCTACGTGAAGACATTGGAGAAATAATCGAATATGCCTCTAGATACTTCATCACAACAATTTATGACAATGGAAGCCAAGCGGTAAGAAAGATAAATGCATTGCAGAAAGCGGATTTCGTCGCCATATCTCTCGATACAATGAACGAGAAGAAATATGATTACCTGAAGGGTGTCCACGGCGCTTGGAAAAACGCGGTAAATGCTGTTCAAACTCTGCATACCCAAGGAATCACAGTAGGTGTCTCGCCCACAATTTCACAACTCAACATGCATGAAATTATGGATTTTACAGATCATTTTACTGAAAGGGGAATTCCAGTCGTCTATTGTTTGTATCAGCACGATACTCTTGAACAGCCAATGTTTCAAATAGGAGAGAAAAACAAAGAACTTGAAATCATGGATAATGAAGCTCTCGCAAAAATCTGGGATGCGCTCATCGAAAAGAAACAAAAATGTCAAGGAATTCTAATAACGAGAAAAATGCTAAACACCTTGAAAGGACTATATTTAAATGGGCAAAGACCTTGGGAATGCAAGGCTCTTCAATCCTTTTTCACGATAGACCCTCTAGGTAAGGTAGCTGGTTGTCACCTTCAAAACCCCGTTACGACAGTCTTCGATTTGCCTGAAGTATGGAACAGTCAAAAATTTGAATCCTTGAGAAAGATGTACAGAGAATGCAAAAGTTGCTCCTACATGTGCTATATGTTCTATTCTCTCCACGCAAATGTCCAAGGCAATATCGAAATAATAAGAGACCAATGGAAAAACGCCAAAATAGTACTGCCTACTAGGAGACATTAAACTTCAACGTTTGCTTAGACAAATAGCGTTCGCAAAAAATTAAAGTAAGAGTCAGAGCTTGTAGCCGATTTTTCTGAGAAATTCCTTTCTTGCCTTCACATCACTTTCAGTTTCAATTCCTTTGCTTTTCAAACCATCAATTACGCCCAATATTCCCCTGCCTTGCCCAGTCTCACAAACAACAACCTGTAATGGATTAGCTGTAGCAGCGTAGATTGTGCACACTTCTGACACATTTTTGATTTTGCTTAAGACATTAATGGG
>DAOVMU010000010.1 GCA_030630585.1 Candidatus Bathyarchaeota archaeon
TTGCCCTCTAAATGCCAGCCTAGACCAGCTGAAAAGAGGATATATCTTCACTCCCTTATAGCTGCGGAACACGACGTCAGGGGCTTTGCAGAAGACACGAAGGAAATTTTGAAAAAGGTTATTATTACGGAAATGCTGAATCCAGTTGTTAGAGGTTTTCGAGCCTTAAAAATAATTCCAAAAGAGTAAAACTAAAGAGGTCATATGGTTGGCATTTAACTTTTGGAGAAACGCCCCAACAAAAATGAAAAGAATCTTAACAATTGCAGCATTTTTCCTTCTATCCATAATCATAACGGTTTCTGGAATATTAACCCCTCTTAGCAACAAAGAGATAAATATATTGGGCAAGGAACTTGATGGCGCTCACCAAACCATAGGTAGTCTGCCGGAGATGCAGCAAGCATCATTTATTTTCGGAAACAATTTTATGATATGTCTAGCGGGTTTTGTGCCAATATTTGGTCCAGTCTTTGAATGTTATGTGCTATACAGCACGGGTGTTGTGATATCAGCCTATAGTTCATACGAAAGTATTCAAATGAGTCCTCTGGTGCTATTCTTCTTGTTGTTTCTTTTTCCGTTCACGTGGTTGGAGTTCTTAGCTTACTCAACAGCTATGGCTGGAAGCCTCTGGTTGACATGGCAAATAATACAACGCACGGGCAGAAAGGAAATCAAAAATGCATGTATATTGATATCGATTTGTGCTGTAATGTTGCTTATGGGCTCAATTATAGAAGCTGCTCTAATTTAGTGGTTCTGAAATCCTAAACGGCTAGGAGCTTTCCTTGATCAAGATTTTAAAAGAGTTTCTGCGATTTCCAATTGTGATTTCGCATCAAACTCGTCTTGTTTTTGTGATTTCTAGGCTTATGTCTAGAGTTTTTGCGCTGTCTGTTATTTCACCTAGGCTTACTATGTCGACTCCTGTTGTCGCGTAAGCAAGAATGTTTTCTGCGGTGATTCCACCGCTTGCTTCGAGCAAAACCTTTCTATAAAGGTGTTCTTTTTTCAGTAGTCTGATGGCTTTTTCTATCTGGTTTGGAGAAAAATTATCTAGCATTATTATGTCTGCTCCAGCTTTTGCAGCGGCTAAGGCATCTTTAATCCTTGTCACTTCAACTTCGATTTTTTTGCTGAAAGAAGCTTCTTTTCTAACTTTTTCTATTGCTTTTTTTAAGCTACCAGCAACTGCGATGTGGTTGTCCTTTACCAAAATCATGTCATCTAAATGAAGTCTATGTGTGTCGCCGCCGCCTATTAGAACAGCTTTTTTATCAAAATAGAGAAGGCCAGGTGCAACCTTTCGTGTGCACACAACCCTAGTTTTAAGTCTACGTCTCCGTATTTTCTGCATCAACTTTCTTGTGGTTGTTGCTATACCGCTCATGCGTGAGATAATGTTTAGAAGAGTGCGTTCAACTGAAAGTATTGTTCGTGTATCTCCAGAGATTTTCATTAAAATGGTTTTTGCTTTGAGTTTTTCTCCGTCTGAAACCAAAGTTTCAGCCTTGAGGCCTAAGCTTTTCAGCAGGATTTTTGCTTCTTCAATTCCAGCTGTGACTCCCGTTTCTTTTGCTATCACCTCTGCTTCTGCGATGCAACCTGGAGGAACAATTAATGCGGTGGTTATGTCGCCTTGTCCAACATCTTCGGCTAACATGTTTCGAAGTTTTTCTTCCAGAATTTTCCGTGGTAAGAACATGCTTTTACCTTACGGTTACTTAACTTAAAAATACTTATTTTTGTTTCGACCATTGAAGACTTGTTAGCCCCTTTTTTCTGCCAACTCAATTATTGTTTTAACAGCGTTTTCTAAACCGTTGTATTGCACAACTTCTCTTTGAATTTGTTTGAGCCTTTCGAAAGTTTCTCTTTTCAAAATTCGCTGGACATTTTCTAGAAGTTTTCCTTTGTTTAGTTCTTCTTGTTCAATCACGTTTGCAACACCTAGTTTTTCAGCTTGTTTTGCATTGTTAAGCTGTTCTGTATGACTAGGTGTTGGCACAAGTATCATGGGTTTTCCATAGTACATGCACTGTGTGAGGGTTCCATGTCCTGCACGGCTTATAACTAGATCACAAGCTTTCAAGTACTCAAAACGGTTTGGGATCCATTTGTAAATTCTCAAATTACTGTGAAGTATGGGTTCTGTGTCAGCGTTTGGGTAACCAAGGGATAAAACAATTTCATAATCATCCGGAAACTCCAGTAAGATTTTCCTTAAAGCTCCTGTTAAGTAGGATTTCTCTCTAGTTGGGCCACTTATAGACACAAGAATGAGTGGCTTATCTATGGGTGACTTTAGTTTTCTACGCAGTTCCTTTTTAGTTGGCAGTTCACTTGGAAGTGTTGATAAAATTGGGCCTATCACCTTTACTTTTTTTCTGTAGGATTTTGGAATGTTTAGGTTGCCCGTGCTTATCGTGTATGGTTGAGGAAAATCCGGTATTAAAACCTCGTTTCCGCTTGTCCAAATATTCCCGACGATTGTAAGGGTTATGGAATCTGCGAATCTCGCTAAGCGCAAGAAATGTGTTTTCCGTGGAATTATCACTTGAAACTGGTTTAGGATGCAGATTCTAGGTATTCCCAATATTCTTGCTGCCAATAAGGGTGAGGCACGAGAATCTGAAACAACCACGTCCGGTTTGAAGCTTTGAATCGCTTCTATTTCAGCATTGACTTGCTTCATAAGAGTGAAGGACGCGAGAAATGGGCCTGGGTTGACTGCTGTTTGTCTAAAGTCTATTGTTCCGTCTGGTTTAACTTGAAAGCCGATTGGTGGAGCTTTAACGAGGGGAAGCTTCTCCCGTTCGACATAGTGTATTCCTTCTCGGTAGGTTGAGAACATCACTTTAATGTTTTTCTGCACAAGTCGTTTAGCTATTGGAATGCATCGTCCAACATGTCCAAGGCCTATGCCGCATGGGGAAAAATAAATCCGCATGGAACTATTTCCCGCCGAGGACCTTACGTCTCACTTTGCCTTTAGGTTTTTCCTCCTCAAAAATTATGGCGCGAAACTTGTAGATCTTTGTATCCTTGAGTAGCCAGCAGTCTGCTGGTAAGCCAGCCTTAATGCAGCACTGACACAGAAATTCTTCTTTATCCCATTTCCATTCAAGAGGCACTTGTGGAAGAAGTAATCCTTTGAACATGCCCTTTTCAACGATTAATCCGTCTTCTCCAACCTTGATTTTCGAGGGGTATTCACTTGTTTTCTCCACCCTAATTATTTGAGGTGGAGTGAGTACGCTTACCTCAAAGACTACAGTTTCAAGTTCGCCTAATGAAATTGGATAGAAGCGAGGGTCTTGGGTTGCTGAGCTTATGGCGCATTCAATAACAGCTTGAGTCAACGGAGTGGTTGGATATGGATAGCCAATGCATCCCCTCAACTTCGGCTCGTTATCTTTTACACTGCTTATAGTGACAAACACCCCATAAGGCTGCAAAAGTTTTTGAGGCGTATCTTCCGGGACTCTGATCTGTTTTTCAATTCTTAAGTGCTCTTTAACGGCATTGCGTGCTAGTTTGACGAGGAATTTTCCGTCTTCTGAGCGTAGTTGAGATGACAATCTAGTTTCTCCGGTCTTAATAGCAAGTGTTAGCAATTCTGTATGGCTGAAATTGCATTTACTTAAACTGTTGTAAAAAGCTTTAGGTTTAGAATTTGATTGATTCTTCGCGTGTTCCATCTTTGGTTATTATCAGGAAGTCTATGCCGTCTCCGCTCATGGTGTCCCTGCTTATGGCTGACTTTATTGCCCTGATAACTAAGTCTTTTGCTTCTTCAATGGTCAAGTCTTCTTTGTATCCTTCTTCAAGTAATCCGATGGCAATCTCTGTTCCGGAACCTACGGCTGCATACTTGTCAGGTATTACTGAGCCTAAAATATCTAGTACGTAAAGTGATGTTCCTTCTTCATCGATTCCACCTACGATTGTTTGTGTAATCAATGGGGCAAGTCTACGGTTGAAAAGTAGATTTGACATGAGCTTGGCTGCTGACCTTACAGAAACTGGTCTGTCCACGTCTAAGCTGTATAGGTTTGCGTAGGCTTCCACTTCTCTAACGAGAATTTGCATGTCTGAAACAAGTCCGGCACACGCTGCACCTATATGAGCGGAGATTTTGAAAACTTTCTTGCCGCCCTTACTGATGATGAGGTAACCGTATGAAACACGTTTTTCAGAAGCTAAAATGACGCCATCTGGGCATACCATGCCAACAGTCGTTGCCCCCGGAACCCAAAGATAGCGAGATTGTTGTCCTTGTCTTTCCATGTAGTTCACCTTTTCTCGTTGGTATATGCAAGACAACTTATTAAGTTTAATCATGTTATTTTGTTGTTGAAGAGCTTGCTGTCACTATACAGCTAAATGCTTCACTATTTCCAGTGAACGTTTTAAGAAGGTGGACATAGAATGATGGACCTTGACGCTGGAAACGTCTGGTTTAAGGTTCCGTGTGATAGAATCATCCGTTCAGATTTCAGGTTGAGCGGCTACGGTGGAGGCGTGGATGTGAAGCATGAAATTTTGAAGACGTAGGTGTCGGGTTTGCTTCTTAGCTGAATCTTTGTGGCAAAATCTTTTGGTTTCTCGTGTCAAACTGGTGTTGAAACGGTTGGAAAAGAGTAAATGTTAATTCGTTATGTGTATAATAGTATTTTCGAGGGTGTTTGAATGGTTAAGCGTGGGCTTTTTGTTGGGAGGTTTCAGCCCATTCATTTGGGTCATCTTAAGGCAATAAGGGACGTTTTAAACGAGGTTGATGAGCTTGTGATTGTTATTGGTAGTGCCCAGTATAGTCATAATGTTGATGATCCTTTTACTGCTGGCGAGAGGCTTGTCATGGTTCGGGGGGCTTTAGAGGAGGCGGGAGTAGATTGTAGGCAGATTTGGCTTGTGCCCGTGCCGGATGTTCATTTGCATGTGATGTGGGTTTCAGCGTTGAAGGGTTACACTCCGAAATTTGACGTTGTCTATTCCAATGAGCCGTTGACACGGAGGCTTTTTATGGAGGATGGTTACGAGGTTAAATCTATCCGTTTTCATAAACGAAAAGTCTATTCTTCAACTGAAATCAGGGAGAGAATGCTCAATGGAGAAGGCTGGGAGAAACTTGTCCCCAGAAGTGTAGTTGAATTAATAAGGGAGATCGATGGGGTTAACAGGCTTAGAGATTTGGCTAAAAGCGATAAAGCGTAGTTGCAACGGGTTCTCTCTTATACTCTTCTTTTATAGTGGGTTGCTTTCAGTGTTCCATGAAGTCCATGAGACTTCTGCTAACGGATTAGCAAACGTTAACTTCTAATTTCGTAAGCTCAAGACTTATCAGTTTGTGACCGCGTTTGAAATGAAGCTTTTAATAATCTACCAGCCATCGGGTCAAGCCTGTTCATTCAGTAAACGCCTTTTCTTCTTGTAGTTTTTCATCTGCAGCAGCAGCATTTTTTAGATAGGCCGCTGTAATCTTTTCCATCTTTTCCGTCTTCTTTCGTTTTCTTCTAGAGTGAATGTCGGAGGCCACCATCAAGAGGTAAGGCATTGACAAATAACCCAGTGCGAGAAGAGGATTGCTGAATACTATGGATAAACTAAATATTTGATCGATCGGTCTACCTTCAATAGTGGCTAGGGCGTCTTGAACAATGAAAGCCGAGAATGTCAGGGCTAAGCAAACGATGAATTGGGTAAGTACTCCTTTATTTTTTCCAAGGATAGCAGACGGTATGACAGATGATACGAGAAAGACCCATGCGAAGGCATGAATAAAAATTAGCATGTCCATTCTGAAAACTAGCCAAGCGCCTACTGAAGGCCAAAATATATCAATGTAATTCGTAACTGTCGTGACCGCCGTCTGTGTGTACAATTGGTAACTAATCATTAGCGCCCAAGCAACGGAAAGGTACAGAGGCGTTACTAGAGCTGCTTTTCCCAAACTCGTTCCCTCTAAATTGTACTTATTGAAATGTCTTATATCTTAAAGTTTACGCTACCACACTCCCTATTTGGAAACAATATCGAACAGCTAAAAAAATAAGTGAACGTTACATATGCTCTAGAACCAGACGCTACACAACAGAAGGATTGTAGAGTATGCACAGGAAAAGAAAACTGGAGGCTAAAGAAGTTGCTTTGGTCATATGCTTTTCAGCTTTGTACACATATTTCTCTTTTGTACCAGCTTTCCCAATAGTTGGCTTGCAAGGGGGAGCTATAACTCTAGCGGCAATAACAGCACCAATAATTGGGATAATTCTTGGACCATACCTTGGCATGTTGTCCACACTTTTAGGCGGAATAGTTGGACTTTTTTTTGCTCCCGCTTTCTTTCCGCCAAGTTTTGCATCTGGTATTGTTACAGCCGTTTTCGCCGGCATGCTATACACGAATAGGCGAAGCCTTTGCATCATCATGTATTTCTCGCTTCTATTCTTTTTCGGATTCTATCCTTTCGTTGGCCCAGTTTGGCTTTATCCCTCATTCATGTGGTTTCACATAATAGGTTTTCTAGTTTTGGTTTCCCCTTTACACTCGGTTGCTTCGAAGAACATGCGAAACTTTAACAATAATTCAAAGCTTTTATCCGCCTCGCGCGCGCTCATAAGATTCTCACCCAGCATGTAAAACAGGAATAAAAATTACTTCATCTCCATCCTTGAGCATGGTTTCTAGACTATTTAGAACGCTGATTTCCTTTCCATTTACGAGTATAAGCGTGTTGCGTCTTGGGTCTTCCATCTCAGGGTCAATTAATGTTCGCTTAAGCCTAGGCATTTCTTCAACAATTTCTTCTATTGCTTCTTTTAACGGAACAGCATCTTTGAACTCGATGGCTAGTTTGTTTTTGCCTGTAATGTTGCGGAAAACCCCGAAAAACCTTATGGTTATGTTCATTTTCTTGTCCTCCTTTTTTTATAAAACCACTATGACCGATACATCATTAACATTCGTGCCTGTAGGCCCTGTCAATATAAGGTCACCAAGCTTTGAAAAGAAGTTGTAGGAATCGTTTTCAACTAAGAACTCCTCAGGATTCAACTCCATCTCTGCTGCTCTGAACATGGTTTTTCCATCGGTTATGGCTCCAGCAGCATCTGTTGGGCCATCCACACCGTCTGTGCTTAACGAAGCTATAACAACTCCATCCAAACCGCCCATTTTCAAAGCAGCTGCTAGGGCTATTTCTTGGTTT
Organism: Candidatus Bathyarchaeota archaeon; assembly: GCA_030630585.1. Taxonomy (GTDB): domain Archaea; phylum Thermoproteota; class Bathyarchaeia; order Bathyarchaeales; family Bathycorpusculaceae; genus SOJA01. Next base: position 7,214 of record DAOVMU010000010.1, read on the forward strand.
CTTCCTCCTAAACCCTTTCCAGTCACCGTAACCGTTGTTTCTCCACCTGCAATTATAGCTGCTGGTGTTAGAATAGGGTTTCCAGAAAAAGAAGCCTCGCGTGCTATTGAGGCTAGCATGACTCCCACGTGTCTGGATTCTCCTTCCAGAGTGGAGGTCAGCAAAAGCGTGTTTAAACCAGAAGATCTTAAATGTTTGCACAATGCTAGGCCTGCAAGCCTATTGCTTCCTATTATAACATTGTAGACGTTCTTGAACACTTTGTCATTTGCCTTAGGTGTTTCTGGAATTAATCCTTTTTCGCCATCTGACAAAACTTTTTTGATGGATGCTGGAGCCTTGTCCCACAAATCATGTTTATTCAATACTTTGACGGCGTCGTTGAAGGTTGTTAAATCCGGAACAGTTGGGCCTGAAGCAATAGAATCTAAAGGGTCTCCCACAACATCTGAAAGTATAAGATTCAGAACCGTGGCTGGATAAGCCTTTTTCGCAAGCCATCCTCCCTTAAAATCTGAAATGTGCTTCCTAACAGTGTTAATCTCATTTATTGTCGCGCCGCAATTGAGCAACGCGTCCGTAATCTTCATCTTGTCGTGTATGGTTATTCCGTTACGTGGCAGGGGCATAAGGCTTGAGCCTCCACCTGAAATCAAACATATGATAAGATCTTCCTTTCTTGCTTGTTCGGCAATCTTCAACATACAGCGTGTTCCTTCCACTCCTGCCTTGTCCGGGATGGGATGGCTTGCTTCATGAAGTTCTATAATTCCTGCTTCGTGCTTGCCACCGCGTGGAACATTCACAAATCCATTTGTTATGCGTCTGCCCAGGCTTTGCGCCAAGCTTTCAGCCATTGCGCCGCTGGCCTTTCCGCCGCCAATAACATAAACGTTCTTGAATTTTCTCAAATCAAAGGAACACCCGTTTACTCTAAGCATAGAATTTTTTAGCAAAAGTTTTGATTTCATTAATTGTCTTGAGTCGACGGCGTTCAACGCATGCTCAAGGCTTTTCAAGACTAATTCTCTGGCTTTTCGATTGAGCTGTGTCACGCCATTTTCAATAAGTTGCTTCTTGCTCTCTATTGCTATCATTCAGTTGCCCATCATCAATCCGTCACGGATTTAATGCGTAATCGTAATGAGTTAACGCTAATAAAGAATTCCGCAAACATGTGTTAGCGAGTTTGTATGTCCAAACCAAAAGTCTATGTCACCCGAGAGATTCCGGAAAGAGGTCTAAAAACAATAAGGGAGCGTTTCGACACTGAAGTTTGGCATGAATGTGCTCCGCCTCCCAAAGAAGTAATAATAAAGAACGTCAGAGATGTTGACGCTCTTGCTTCACTTCTGTCCGACAAGATAGATGCAGAAGTTTTTGATGCAGCAACTGAATTGAAGATTGTTGCTCAGTTCGCTGTCGGCGTTGACAACATAGACGTAAAAGAAGCCACAAGGAGAGGCATATACGTAACGAACACGCCTGGAGTGCTGACTGAAACCACAGCGGATTTTGCTTGGGCTTTGCTGATGGCTGTGGCGAGACGCGTTGTTGAAGCGGACAAACGTGTCCGTACTGGACAATGGAAGGTTGGGTGGCACCCGAGCATGCTGTTAGGCAGAGATGTTTGCGGCGCAACAATAGGCATAGTTGGCGCTGGGAGGATAGGTTCTGCTGTCGCGAGGAGGGCGAAAGGGTTCAACATGAAAATTCTTTACCATAGTCCTTCTGCTAAACCAAAATTAGAAAGGAAACTAGGGGCCAAACGTGTAGACTTGGATGCACTTCTTAAAGCGTCAGACTTCATCAGTATTCATGTTCCCTTAACGAAGCAAACTTATCATATGATAAACGAGGAAAAACTCAGGCTTATGAAAAAGACAGCTTACCTCATAAACAATTCAAGAGGCGCAATAGTAGACGAGAAAGCGCTTTACCAAGCGTTGAAAGAAGGATGGATTGCCGGGGCTGGATTAGACGTTTTTGAGCGAGAGCCTACACCTGTGGATAATCTGTTGCTTAAGCTTGATAATGTTGTTGTGGCTCCACACATATCAAGCAGTAGCCATGAAACCCGTTCCAGAATGGCGGAGATGGTTGCAGAAAACCTTGTTGCATTTTTTGAGGGAAGAGTGCCGCCGAATCTAGTAAACCGAGAAGTTCTAGAAAGTTGAAAACCAAGCTGAAACTTTGTTCTTCAATGTATTGAACATGAAAAACCATGTGTAAATGGTTAAATATAGTATTTCTTCTAAATGCTCCACACAAAGGTGGAGAAAATGCATAAAAGACTGTTGATACCCGGACCAACAGAAGTAAGTGCAGAAATGCTCCGTGAACAAGTCCGCTTTATGATTGGGCATCGAAGTAAAGAGTTTACAGAATTATACACAGGTATCATCGAAAAATTGAAAAGGTTCTTTCAGTTGCCAAATGACTACAAAGCAGCTGTTACTACCTCTTCGGGGACGCTGTGGTTTGACATAGTTGGCAGAAGCATTGTAAAGGAAAAAGCCCTTGTTTGTGCTAACGGCGCCTTCTCCGAAAGATTTGGAAAGGCTATAGAAGATTGCGGTAAAAAAGTTGACTTTCTTAAAGCAGAGTGGGGAAAAGCAATTAAGCCAGATATGATTGCGGAGAAGCTTGGTTCAGAAGAGTATGACACACTAGCCCTTTGCCACAATGAAACGTCAACTGGGGTGCGAAACCCAATTTATGAAATTGGAAAAATGGTGAGAAGAGAATATCCCAGCGTGATGATTGCAATTGACAGCATTTCCGGAATGGTTGGCGATAAAACATTGCCGTCAGAAATCGGCTGTGATGTAATCTTTGCTTCAACGCAAAAGTGTTTCGCTATACCTCCAGGATTAGCAGTGGGATTCGTAAGCGACAGAATCTTAGAAAGAGCCCGAGAGGTGCCCAACCGTGGCCTATATACAAATCTGGTTCGCATTTTCGACTATTACGAGAAAAAACATCAGACGCCGTTCACTCCAAACATCCCACTTCTGTACGCACTTGACAAGCGAATGCGTTTGTTATTGGAGGAAACACATGAAGGCGTTTATCAGAGACACAAAACGATGGCAGAATACACGCAGAAATGGGCGAAGAAACATTTCGCGTTGTTTGCTGAATCAGGATATGAATCAATCACAGTTACCTGCGTCAAAAACACCCTAGGAAAAAGTGTGAAAGAGCTAAACGAGAAGTTGGAAGAAAGACATCTTATGATTTCCAACGGTTATGGAAGATTGGCTGAACAAACTTTCCGCATCGGCCACATGGGCGAGTGGGATCTCGCAGGGATCAAAGAGGCTCTCTGGCATATTGATGACATTTGGGGTTTAGAAAAGTGACATTTAAAATTCTAGTTTGCGACAGAATCGCTGATGAAGGCATAAAACTGCTTCAAGAAAAAGGCTACGAAGTTACAAAAGCTTGGGATATGCCTAAAGATGAACTTCCTAGCATAGTAGGCGAATATGATGCGGTTGTCGTTAGATCAGCCACCAAAGTCAAAGGAAATCTAATTGCTAATGCAAAAAACCTTAAAGTCATTGGACGAGCAGGCATTGGCTTAGACAACATCGATTTGGAAAAAGCCAAAGGAATGGGAATTACTGTAGTAAACACTCCGCAAGCATCCGCAAACAGTGTCGCTGAGTTAGCAATTGGTCACTTGCTAGCGCTTACGAGAGGCATAGTAAAAGGAACTGTTACTCTTCGCGAGGGAAAATGGGTCAAAAAGGAACTCAAAGGAGTAGAAGTCTACGGGAAAACCCTTGGGATAATAGGTTACGGAAACATTGCGAAAATCGTTGAAAAACTGGCTTTGGCCTTTGGGATGAAAGTGATTGTTGTAAGAAGCCGAGTTTATGACCGCTTTGTTTCTCTAGATGAAATGCTTCCAAAAGCCGATTTTATCTCAATACATGTTCCGCTGACTCCACAAACTAGACATATGCTGTCAACAAGAGAATTCAACATGATGAAAGACGGAGTCATTGTAATTGACTGCTCACGCGGCGGAGTAGTCGATCAAGAGGCACTTCACCAAGCTCTTGCATCAGGTAAAGTTAAAGCCGCGGCAGTAGACGTTTTTGAAGAAGAACCACCTGGAAAACACAAGCTGCTTACACTTGAAAGCGTCAATGCAACACCTCATATTGGTGCTCAAACTAAAGAAGCACAACTGAAGGCCGGCACGCAAGTAGCTGAAAGAGTAATCGAAGAACTCGAGAAGCTCAAGCGAGACTGACTGTATGGTCGAAATTAGGCCATTCAGAGCCATCCGGTATACTGAAAAAGCAGGCGACCACGATAATCTGTTTGCTCAACCCTACGACAAAATCAATCAGGATATGCAAAAGGAATACTACACAAAGTCAGAGTATAACTACTGCCGACTTACCCTGCCAATGGAAGAAAACAGATATGAAATGTCCAAACAGCGAATACGCCACTGGATGAATGAAGGAATACTGAGAAAGGATGAAGATCCCGCAATTTTCATCTACAGACAAGAGTTTGGGCTCTTCGGCCGAACCTACACCCGTACAGGTTTCATCGCTGCATTACGGTTGCATCCCTACGAGGAAAATAAAGTCCTCCCCCACGAAATTACACATAAAGGACCTAAAATCGACCGGTTGAACATGTTGCAAGCAACCCAAATGAACTTGGAAACTGGATTTTTACTTTATCCAGATCCAGAGAAGACAACTATTAGTGTTTTCGCAAAAATTACAAAGACGCATCCATCAATAGATGTCAAAGATTCTTTGGGAGTTAGAAACCTTATCTGGAGATTGACCGATCCGGAAAAGATAAAACTGGTTCAAGAAACAGTGATAAATAACCAGTTTGTGATTGCTGACGGGCATCATAGATATGAAACGGCTATTACTTACAGGAACAAAAGACGCAGACAGGAAGAATGGAATGAAGATTCAACATTCAACTTTCGAATGAGCTATATGGTTCCCATTGAAGATGAAGGATTAATTGTTTTGCCAACACATCGCCTTCTGACAAAAATCCAGCTGACCACTGATATTTTGCAGAAATTCAAAGAATTCTTCAAAGTCTCAGAAATCGATTCCAACGCTGAAAATCTAAGAAGTTTTCTGGAGAGAAACAAGACAAAACATGCTTTCTGCATGTACGATGGAAAAAAGGCTTATGGCTTATTGTTGAAAGATGAAAAGACTGTTCACCACTTCATGGATGCCACTTTGTCAGATGAGTTACGTTCTCTTGACGTAACCATATTGAGAGACGTTATCTTCAAAGCCATCATGAAAACTGACGAACTAAAAATCGATGAGGACATACTCTACATCAGAGGGATAAAGAATGCTCTACAAAAAGTGAGCAATGGAGAAGCCAAACTGGCATTCTTGGTCAATCCAGCAACGCCGGAAACAGTTTTGAAAACAGCGCGAAAACATGAAAAGATGCCTGAGAAATCCACGGATTTCTATCCCAAAATGGTTTCCGGTTTCACGATGATGGATCTTTCGCCCGGAGAAGAACTTTAACCGTTATCCCTCTTTGCTGTACGCGCTCAAAAATGCTTGTGTCGTAGTTAGCCTAGAACATCCTTTGGACAAAACAGTAAATGCTATTTGCGTTTGCCCTTCACCATGTCCGTGAAAAATAATCAAGAAGGCTTTAGATCACATATCGGAAGCCGTCACAACCTACAGTTTTAATCTTTCACTTGTTCTCCAGTCAAAGTTTCAACGATGTCTGAGGCTAGTTGTATTAGATTGTTTGTTTGGTTCATAGCTGCTTCCCCATCTGTTTGTTTCAGCTGCGTTAGTTGCTGTATCGTTTCTTCGACTCCCACTAGAAATCTTAAGATCGGGTCGCCTATTGTTTGGTTTTCCGCGTTTTCCCTTATGATGTTTTGTATGAAAGCTGGTTCTCCTAAGCTGTAATGAATGGCGTTTCGAGCTTTTCTTATAGCCTCCAAAAGCAGGCTTGGCGCCATATAGGGCATTTTTCTAGCTGCTTCAAACTCCGCTTTTGCTTCGCGCAAGTAGCGCAGTGCCCAGCTTCTTCTATAATTGTCCATTATATGCCTTGCCTCTTCCGCGTTTGTTAGAAATTAAACTTGCTTAAAAGGTTACTCACCTTCTATGTTTTCGTTTGGGGATTGTGTTTGAATTCAGGTGAAAAAAATGTGTTATGTACCCTGCAATCCTGTTTTTCACTTTCAGCGTGACTCATTGAATAAGCATACTAATTGCTTGTTGCTTCTGTAATCTTTAGAGAATTTGTGAGGAAACCCCGAACAAGTTCTTTGGCCAGCCGCCTAATGTGCTCTGTTCACACCTTGCCCAAACTTCGTTTTTCTCCAACTAAACACAGGCTTTCTACACTCAACGTTTGAGGGAATGCTAAAGTAAATCTTCATTAAACAGCATGGCTAGTTTAGCTTTACTTCGAAAAACTCTTCGAAATTCTTGAATATTTGTGTTGCAACGTCTGCAACCTCCATGTTTTTTATTTCCGCTATAGCCTTAACAACTGTTGGAACAAAAGCTGGCGTTGTCCTTTTACACTTAAATGAGTCTTTATGGAAGCGGACTGGTCCATCCGTTTCCGTCATCTTCACCCATTGTCCCCCGCAAACTCCCTTTTTTCTGTTTTCCCGAAAGCCTTAAGCTCGTCATGGCTCTCCTTATACCGCACATTTTGATAGGTAAAAATGAAAACGAGCCCTCAAGAACACTGTAGAGAGCCCTAGGTGTGCACGACGTTTTTTGAAGTTCCAAAGATAGAAAGAAGGATGTTTGTCGGCGAAGCACGTTCACGACTCCAGAAAAGCTGTTTTCTCTTGCAGACTATGACTGTCAGTAGTGATGCTACCCTGAATAGTTGTAGATTATAGATTAGTAATGAGCTTTGATAGAGAAATCTCATATACTTTTGCTTGGTTCCTTTTCTGTATGAGATTACCAGTACAAGTTCAAGCTATCTTATTCAAGAAGATTAGTGGAAGATTACACTATCTGCTCTTAAAGAGAACCCCAGAAAAGGAAGGATTCTGGCAACCAGTAACTGGAGGTTTGGAAGAAGGAGAAACCAAAGTAGAAGCTTTAGGAAGAGAAGTCTTGGAAGAAACTGGAATTAAGAATATTGCAAGAATAATAGACGATGTACACTATTTTGAATATTCAGATTCCCACTTCATTAAGGGATATCATTTCATTAAGGAGTATGTATTTGGTGTTGAAGTCCATCCAACTGAGAAAATTGTTATTGATGGAAAAGAGCATTCCCAGTTCAAATGGTGCAGTCTTCAAGAAGCTTTAGAGTTACTGAAATGGGATGAGAACAAAAAAGCTCTATCAAGACTTGACGAGATCTTGACTGCTAAGAGGTAAGTTTTGTTCTGTACACTATGACTGCTAGTAGTGTTAGCTTCTTAGTGAAAGGTAGAAGACATGTTCACCTGTGCTCTTCAAATAGTCTTCTTTGCATCCTCGTTGACGACAAATCGTTATAGCAGCAGGATGGTCTGAATAGTATACAATTGAGTCATAGCTTCTACTCTTCATATACTCTTCAAAGAACTCGAAGAACCTCTTCCCCTGACCTTTTCCTCTATATTCTTTCATAAGCCAGATTTCATGAAGCTCAACGAAA
>DAOVMU010000018.1 GCA_030630585.1 Candidatus Bathyarchaeota archaeon
AGAAACAATTTAACATATTCTCCCCAGTCTCCCCCAAAAAGACCAAATTCATGTTGGAGATTTACCAAGTCAGCTTTGGATGAATTGACGTAGCGAGCAGCTTGGACGTAATCCTCAGCTGAGTCTTGTTCAATTTGACATTTAACCCTTTTATCATAGTTGTAAATAGTCTCTTTCTCATTTATTGCGATAATTGTTTGCGATTTAAACTCGTGAAGTGCATCAATACCATTGACTAAATCTTTTGTGAACGTCGCAATACCGCATTCTCGCGGCGGATAAGTGCTTAAGTAAGCGACCGCCTTGAGTCTGTGAGTAATAACAGAGGATTTCTGTGACACTTTTAAATATCGCCTTGCTTTACTGCTTCTCTTCTTGAGATAAATGTTGACAACTATTAATAAGTGCGCGTTTTTTGCATGCATGCGATGACTTAAACTTTCATGAAACCTTTAACAGGTATACGCACGCATTTCTATTATTTTTCATGCGCTTGTCCCTTTCGCGTTTCTTCGCTTTCCGTCGCCATTCTCGTTTTCTCTGCGATTTCACTTTAATAATCGCTTCGAGTACGTTTGTGACATGGATGGTGCAAAACTGTTCAGAAAACGCGTGTGACACGCTGAAAACTTATGTTATATGGTCAAAATTTATGTTAAAAAATATATAACGTTAAATTTTAGTATTGTTAGAAGGTGCTGGAGGTTTCAGTTATGGGCGTTTTAGGTAAAGACAAGCTGAAGGAACTTATTGAAAAGTACAAGTGCATATACCCCTATGACTACAACTTGCTCGATGGAGACAGCTACATCTTAACGGTTAGAGAGGAAACAACGCTTCACTATTTAGAACACAAAAACCTGATATCCTACGAAATAGTCTTCACACCACCTAACTACGTGGCTCATCTAACAGCTAAAAGCAAGTATGGCCGAATGGGGTTGTCCTTCCTAAATGCTGCAAAGGTTCACAGCGGATTTGTTGGAAGACTCGCTCTTGAGCTTGTGAACCTAAGTAATGACCGTGTGCCTATTACAATCAAACTGGGAGACCCTCTTATGCATGTGGAATTTGTTACAAGAGAGGGTAAACCATCACCTTACACTGGAGGATACCAATTTCAATACTTAACTGATGAGGAACTACAGATGTATGTTCCGATTCTAAAAAAAGTGTTCTCAAATTATGACGAGATTGCTAAGACATGGTTTAGAAACAAGCGATTGCCATTATGAAAACAAGGTGAGTAGTTATCTTGATTTTCAGAATTGATTCACAATTCATAACCTTAATCAAAAGGTGTCATCAATGAATCGTTTAGCTTAAATAATATTACAGTTATGGTATGTTGAAAGGGGAATGTTTATGCGTGCACGCAATTATCGAACTGTTAAGGGTCAGCCTTACACAAGAAAAAAGTTTGTTAGAGGTTTTCCGCCTTCGAAAATAACCAAATTTACCATGGGGGACACTAAATCAAGATTTGAATATGAGGCAAGGCTCGTTGGCCTGAAAAAGGTGCAAATCCGCCATACCGCATTAGAGGCAGCACGCATAGCCGCAAACCGCTGTTTAGGGAATAAACTTGCAACAAATTATTGTTTCCGCATTCTTCCTTACCCACACAACATCCTTAGAGAGAACAAGATGATTTTTGGTGCACATGCAGATCGTCTTCAAGACGGTATGAAAAGATCCTTCGGAAAACCCATAGGAACGGCAGCACGAGTAAAACCCAACCAAACTATCATGATTGCAAACGTAAATGCAGATGGTATCGAAGTAGCCAAGGAGGCTCTGAGACTTGGAAGCTCGAAACTTCCGACTCCATGCAGGATAACTATTGAAAAGGTGCAAAAGGAAGAGGCAAAAGCGTCATGACAGAAATGAAAAAAGATTTGGTAATATGGTTTGAAAACCTAGGAAAAACAGATATTCCTTCTGTTGGAGGAAAAAATGCTAACCTCGGCGAGATGATAAACGCAGGGATATCAGTTCCACCGGGCTTCGCAGTAACAGCTTACTCTTACAAGAAATTTATCGAAGAAACAGGCATATCTGAAAGAATCTACGCGGTTATAAGGGAAACAGTAGTCGACTCAAATGACCCAAAACAGTACGAAGTGGCATCCAAAAAGATTCGTGAACTAATGGGGTCAACACCGATGCCTAAAGATGTTGAGGAAGCCACTAGGCAATCCTACAGAGAACTGTGCAGAAGGCTAAATGCAAGTGTGGTTTTCGTTGCTGTAAGGTCAAGTGCTACAGCCGAAGACTTGCCTGACGCATCTTTTGCTGGACAACAGGAAACTTATCTTAATGTGAAGGGGGAAGAGGAGCTTTTAGAGAAAACCGTTGAATGCTGGTCAAGCCTTTTCACGCCTAGAGCGATCTTTTACAGGACTCAGAAAGGGTTTAAACATGAGGAAGTTCTGATAAGTGTCGGCGTTCAAATAATGGTTGATGCAAAGACTGCAGGGGTGATGTTTACTCTTAACCCTGTTACTGGAGAGCCGAATCAAATTGTTATTGAAGGTAACTGGGGCATTGGTGAAGCCGTCGTTTCAGGAGCAGTTACACCGGATTATTTCTCGGTTAACAAGGCTACTGCGGAAATTGTGGAACGTAAAATAGCTAAAAAAACTGTCGAGTACGTTAGGGACCTCGAAACCGGAAAGACTATACACGCTGAAGTTCCGCCTGAACGCCAACAGGTTCCATGCTTAACAGATGAGGAAATACTTAAACTTGCAGAACTTGGGAAGAGAATTGAGGAACATTACGGAAGAGCTCAAGACGTTGAATGGGTGATAAACAAAGACTTACCGTTTCCAGAAAACATATTCATTGTTCAGTCTAGGCCTGAAACGGTTTGGAGTCTTAAGACGGTGGAAGAACGATCAGAGGAGACAGTTGTTGCTCCTACGGAGTTAAACGTCATCGTGAAAGGCATTGGAACTGGAAGAAGGGGCATAGGCTTTGGCAAAGCGAAGATTATCTGTTCATCTGAAGACGCTGAGAAACTCATGCAGAAAGGCGATATACTCGTAACCGCCATGACAAACCCAGACTTTGTTCCTTACATGAAGATGGCAAGCGCCATCGTGACAAACAAAGGTGGAGTTACTTGCCACGCAGCCATAGTCAGTCGTGAACTTGGAATTCCCTGCGTGGTTGCAACTGAAAACGCAACTCAAGTTATGGAAACTGACAAGGAGTATACCGTGGATGCTAGAAACGGCGTCATCTATGGAGGAATAGTCATGAAGGTAATTCAGCCGGCTGTGCCTACATCCACAGGTTCGACTCCAACCAAATATGCAACTATGCAACAGGATCCGATAACAGCAACAAGACTCTACATGAACTTAGGTATACCGGAAAAAATCGAAGACTATAAAGGCCTTCCGTTTGACGGAATAGGCTTAATGCGCATTGAATTCATACTTGCAAGCTACATTGGTGAACATCCGCTTTATTTGATAGAGACTGGACAATCCCAGAAGTTCATTGACAAGTTAGCTGAGGGAATTGCAACAGTTGCTAGAGCTATCCAGCCCCGCCTAGTAGTAGTACGTTTCAGCGATTTCAAAACGAATGAATACCGCAAGTTGAAAGGCGGAGAAAAGTACGAGATTGTTGAAGACAACCCGATGCTTGGCTGGCGAGGGTGCAGTCGCTACATAAGCACATGGTACGAGAAAGCCTTTAGACTTGAATGCCAAGCAATCAAAAAGTGCCGTGAAGAGTGGCGTCTCAAAAACATTTGGGTGATGCTTCCAGTAGTACGCACAATATGGGAAGCAGAACGAGTACTGGATATCATGAAAGAAGAAGGCCTAGAACGCTCCAGAGACTTCAAAATCTGGTTTATGGCAGAAACACCTTCAATAGTAATAATGGTCGACGAATTCTCAAAACTCTGTGACGGCTTTTCAATAGGTTCAAACGATCTGACTCAAGGGGTTTTACTGATAGATCGTGACTCTGAACGCTTGGGCTTGCTGGGCTACTTTGACGAAAGAGAACCTGCCGTGAAAAGAGCAATAGCCCACCTAATCCACGTAGCACATCAAAGTGGATGTACAGTCTCAATCTGCGGTGAAGGACCCTCAAACCTACCAGACTTTGCAGAGTTCCTTGTGAGAGCCGGAATAGACAGCATTTCAGTGAACGCAGACGCTGTGACGGCAACCAGAAAGCTTGTTGCAAGCATAGAACAGAAAATGATTCTTGAACAGCTTGCTGAATTACGTGACAGGGGTTCTGGTCGTTCTAGTCAAAAACCGAAACAAAACTGGAAATGGGCACCCCGATGGGATGAAACCACAAAGTAGCAGAGTCTTCTTCTCCTCTACGACAGGTTTTCCGCTCCTAACGTTTTGAGCGTGTTTACATGGAACATTTTGATCTTGAAGAAGAAAGAATAAAACAAGAAATAGCAAAGCTTGACGCCAAACGCGTTTTAATTCAGCTTCCCGAAGGTCTAAAACCTTATGGACTCCATCTAGCAAGAGTTGTAGAAAAAACTCATGCTTTATCCATAGTTTCTGCAGATCCATGCTATGGCGCCTGCGACTTGGCAACAGCCGAGGCTGAAAGCCTAGGCGTAGACCTCATAATTCATTATGGGCACACAAAACTGCTAAAATATGAACGTGTACCCACAATCTACGTGGAAGCCAGGGCAACCATAAAAGTAGATGATGCTGTCACGAAAGCCTTAATCCTACTGGAGAAATGGCGCAAAATAGGCTTAGCCACAACAGTTCAGCACGTGCAAACACTAGATAACGTCAAAGACATTCTGCTTCATGCAGGAAAAACAGTTGTCATCGGTGACGCTGGACACATGAATTATCCAGGACAGGTGATTGGATGTGATTACAGTAACACCAAATCAATAGCAGGCGATGTTGAAGCCTTTCTGTTCATTGGTGGTGGACGATTTCATGCTTTAGGTGTAGCCCTTTCAACGTCAAAACCAACAATCGTTGCCGACCCATATGAAAAAAGGGCTTTCTCAGTTGATGAAGAGGCAAGAAGAATCCTCAAACAACGTTGGGCAAGCATAGAAGAGGCTAAGAAAGCGAAAACATTTGCAATTCTAGTTGGGCTAAAACCTGGACAGAAAAGACTTGAAGAAGCGTTAAGCATAAAAGAAAAACTTGAAAAAAACAGGAAAAAAGCCTATCTTTTCGCTATCAAGAACATAACTCCAGAAGCTCTAATGAACTTTCCAACAGTGGATGCCTATGTGAACACAGCCTGCCCAAGGCTATCGTTAGATGACGCTTCAAAATTTCAAAAGCCAGTACTTACAACAAATGAAATATTCGTGATGGTTGGCAAATTATCTTGGGAAAAATTATGCAGAAAAGGCTTGTTCGAAAGATAGACTTGGAAATACTGCTCTCGCAAATTAAGCTGCACCCATCACCTAAACCAAGTCTAGAACAATACACAATTCCAGCAGACGTTGCGGCAACAATACTCTATATTGCAGCATACACATACAACGACATAATTGACAAGACGGTAATAGATCTAGGCTGCGGCACTGGAAGACTGGCTCTGGGCGCAGCTTTTCTGGGCGCAAAGCAAGTCGTAGGTGTAGACATAGGCAGAACTGCGGTTAGAACAGCTTATAAAAACTCAGAAAAAACTGGTCTAAAAAATAAGGTGCAATGGGTTATCACAGACATAAACGCTATACATGGAAAATTCAACACAGTCTTGCAAAACCCACCCTTTGGCGTACAAAGACGAAAAGCCGACCGCAAGTTTTTGGAGAAAGCCTTGGAAGTAGGCGATAGAATTTACACACTTCACAAGAGCTTCCACAAAGGAAAAGCCTTCATTAAAAAATTGAAAGCCAGCCGAACCAACACTATACCCGTGTTTCCCTCCAACTTCGTCAAAAAGTTTGTTGAGGGACACAATGGAAGAATTAAGGCGGTTTACGCTATGTTAATGACAATTCCACACATGTTCAATTTCCATACGAAGCGAAAACATGAGTTCGTAGTTGATTTACATGTTATAGAAGGAAAGACAAAATGCACGGTGTAGAAAACACCACTAGTCTCGAGGTGATCTAGGAAGAACGAAGTTGCTGAACATTTTTATTCAAGAAATCAGAAGGTTTATTGAGGAGCACCAAGAGTACAGATATGTCCTACTAGTAAATGTTGCACTAGTAACTGTGAATATCCGCCACATGGATTTGTAGGGTATAGGGAATTTAAATGATTTCAGAATTATCAGATGGAAAAAACGGACGACTCGTGTTACCAGGCGAACGTCTAGGAGTAATCGAAGAATTCACAGCGGATGCTGGAACATACGTTAAAGATGGTGTTATCTACTCTATAGTTGTTGGCCGTGCCTTACTGGACCTTTCAAATAAACGTGTATCAGTCCACCCTCTAATTCGTCGAGCAAAAGTTCCGAAAATCGCAAGTGTAGTCCTAGGGCAAGTTTCAAGGGTTCAAAAACAAAATGCTTTTGTGCGCATACACGAGATATCTGGAAATCAGCTTTCCGGCTTTTTCTCCGGCCTCTTGCACATTTCCGATGTACAGTTAAGATATGTTGACTCAATGTTTGACGTCTGCAAACCAGGCGACATAGTTAGGGCGAAAGTAATAAGCGAAAAGAATAGAACCTACCATCTATCCACCAAGGATAGGAACCTAGGAGTAGTTTACGCGTTTTGTTCACAATGCGGCTATATGTTAGAGCTAAAGCGACAAAGGATGCACTGCCTCAGATGTGGGAAAATTGAAAAGCGCAAAACAGCATTAGACTATGGAAAAGGAGTAACAGCATAAAAGGAGATAGCAGATGAAAGCTAAAATCTTAAAGAGAACTCCCAATGAACTCAAATTAGAAGTTAATGGTATTGACCACACCTTCTGCAACCTATTACAAAAAAGACTTTCAGAGGATGAAAACGTGGATTTGGCAGGCTACGACATACCACATCCTCTAGCCTCGAACTCGATAATTTACGTCCGTACAAAGGGCACTGTAAACCCAGAAGAAGCTCTCCGAGAAGCCGTGAAAAGAACACGTAAAATAAACAGAGAATTCAGCAAAGAACTTAAAAAAGCCCTCAAAACGTGATTCTATCTTTTATCATCAGAAGCAGTTGACTAAGTCCCTCAACAAGGTCTTCAGTTTTCTCTAGTATTTCACTACAATCTTCTAACGTAATGTAATGATGAAGCCAAGCGTAAACAACCAACGCTTCTACGGCGTCCGCTAACATGTGCCGAGTTATTCTTGATGGCATATACTTCCTTAACCCAGCCTTTTTGAAAGCTTCGGCAAGTACACGCCCCTTAACTTTTGCACCACAGGGCTGCTTCTTCATGTTTGACAACGCTAGTGAATAAACAAAATTTATGAATGCATCTCCAAGGGATGCAAGTTTATGATCTGTCAGGACCTCAGTTAAGTTTCTGTGAGTTTTCAAGAAACGAAATGTTCTGCTGTACTTCTTCAAAACCGAACACCTCTACATTACCGTTTCTAGCAACCAAACTTATAATCTATCCCTCCTTATGTTTGAGTGACGTTATCGAGGAATAGTTTTGGTTTCCAAGAAATTCCGTGTGATCAAACCTGAAATTCGCGTTTTAGGGGTTGATGATGGAGTTTTCACTACTCACGCCAAAGACTTAGTGCCTGTTGTTGGAGTTGTTTTTCGCGGTGGATACTGGCTTGATGGCGTGATGCACACGAATGTTAAGGTCGATGGATTTGACGCCACAGAAAGAATAGCATCCATGATAATTAACTCACCACATCACAAACAATTAAGGATAGTAATGCTTGATGGAGTGACTTTCGCAGGTTTCAATGTTGTAAACATTGAAGAACTCAATAAAGAAGCAAAATTACCAGTCGTGGCAATTACACGTGAAAAACCGAACTTAACCGAAATCCGCGAAGCCTTGAAAAACCTACCGGAAAGCGAAGAACGTTGGAAAACCATCCAAAGCGCTGGAGAGATACTCGAAGTATTCACAAGTAGAAAAAACGAAAAAATATACATGCAGTTATCGGGAATTTTAGAGGAAGATGCAAGAAAAATTGTGAAACTGACCTCGACGCGCAGTAACATACCCGAGGCTTTACGTGTAGCTCATCTTATCGCTTCAGGAATCAGCAAGACTTAACTTCAATCTTTATCTCGACGAGAAAAGGTTTAAAAGCGACCATGTTAAGGGGAAACAAACGGACAGCAGAGGAGACACCAATGGAATTTTGTCCTGAATGTGGTTCTCGCCTTGTGCCAAAGAAAGAAAAGACTGGCAAGAAAACATCTTTAATCTTTGTATGTCCTAAGTGCAGCTACAAGAAGCAAGCATTAAGCAATAGAGTCGCCCTAAAGGCTGCAAAAGTTATTCAGCCCGATCCACAGAAACTTGTGGCAGTAATAGGTAAAGAGGAACAGAAATTGCGAACACTGCCCACAACTAGAATTGAATGTCCCAAATGTAGAAACAATTTGGCCTATGCTTGGCAAGTACAGACAAGAGGAGCCGATGAATCTTCAACACAGTTTTTCCGATGCACAAAGTGCGGATACACGTTTAGAGAATATAGCTAAAACTCCTTTAATGTCATAACTACCTTCTGTTAGAAGAGGTTTTCTCACAGGCTTCCATCATAATTCTGGGTCAGTGTTGGTTGATCTGCAATTTCTTGAATGAAAGTCTTATGTGCGTTTCCTTGGTGCATGTTCAGTCTATAGGTGTCGGTTTATTCGAAAAGTCTATGTGATTCTTAAGCGGCTCGTGATTGAAATGTGTCATATATGAGTATAAAGTCTTTTATAACAACAAAACATACCCATAAAAGGAGGATCGTCATGTTCAAGCTGAAAATGTCCGATGCTAAGCTCCTAAGAGACATGGTAACAGCCATATCAATACTGGTAGATGAAGCTACATTTAAGATCAACCCTGAAACCTTAAAGCTTCGTGCCATGGATCCATCACGCGTTGCCATGATTGATTTTGAGTGGCCTAAAACCATTTTTGAAGAGTACATATGCACGGAACCAACAAAAATGTGCATAAATATAAGTGAACTGTTGAAACTGATTAAGAGAGCAGGCAGAAACGAAGTTGTGGAACTCTCTTTAGATGAAAAAACTGGGCGTCTGCAGGTGAAGATAACTGGAAAATACACTCGTAACTTTACTATGCCAACACTTGAAACGGCTGAAGAGGAAGTGCCAACGCCGAAAATCACCTTTAACATTAGAGCCAAAGCTACAACGGAAGGATTGCGTCAAGCAATTGAGGATGCTCAACTGGTAAGTGATCATGTCCGCATCCAAGCAGACTCTGAGAAACTAATCTTCAACGCATCTGGAGACCTCATGGGCGCAATAATAGAGCTTCAAAAAGGAAGTGACACACTTCTGGATTTGGAAGTTAAAGAACCTTCGAAAGCAACTTTCAGCTTAAGTTATCTCTCTGAAATAATCAAAGCAGCGTCCGCGACATCAGAAATTGTAACGCTTGATTTTTCATCAGACATGCCCATAAGATTAGATTTCCAACAAGTAAAGGAAGGGAAACTCACCTTTTACCTAGCGCCTAGAATCGAAACAGATTAAACGTGAAGAATGGATGCAGCTAGCAACAGCTCAATTCGCCAAAAACGACATAGCGAAGTACCCTTTTCTAAAAGCAGCTACGAGATATATGAAAGTTCCAAATTTGGAAATTGAAGACTTGACGAGGCCCGAATTAGAGGAAATTCTTAAACGTGCTGAAGAAAGAGTTGAAGAGGCAATTTTATACGCTCGAGTTAGCAGGGAACTAAAAAACGAAGACATAGAAATCTCATCATACCCAGCTGCAATAGTACTTGTAACAGCAACTGGGAGTTCTTTCATCAAGAAAAGATATGCTCTAGCCGAAGCAAAGCAAGCGTACGAAGACCTGAAAGGTGAACCCCACAAAAAGATTTTTAAATTTGCTGAAAATTTCGAATGGAAACTTATGCTTAATAGCGATCATGAGATTCCTTTCGAATTTATGCTCAGTTTCACCGACTACCTAAAAAACACGGCACATTTAAGAGGAAAAACATGGAAACTTGTTAACCGCCTCCTATCAAACGGAAATGTTTACCTCACAAGAAACGAAACAGCAAGATTGTTAAGCGAAGAAATCCGAAAGTACATTGAGAAAAAATTCGAAGCAAAAGAACTGCCCAAATTCCCCCCTAGAATAATGGAAATAGCTGAAAAAATAAATAAATTGTCCATAGAAAAAATAGGCAAATCTGAAATGAAAGGTTTTCCAAAAGCCATCGTGCAAACAGCCTTCCCGCCATGCATAAAAAACCTCTACCAGGCAGCCTCAGCTGGACGCCATCTCTCACATATAGGCAGATTCACACTAACCTCTTTCCTTATAAACATAGGAATGCCATCAGAAAACGTGATTGAATTGTTCAAAACTTTTTCCGACTACAATGAAAGAATGACAAGGTACCAAGTTGAACACATTGCAGGAGAAAGAGGTTCAAGGACACGATACATCCCGCCAAAATGCAATACGTTAAAAACTCATGGAGTCTGCACAAATCCAAGCGAATTATGCCAAAGAGTACGCCACCCATTAGCTTACTATCGAAAGGAATCAAAACAACACGGATAAAACTTATAAGCAGACGGATAATGCAGTAGAATTTAAATAGAACGTGATAGTTACCCCACACTACCTGCGAGAAGGTGTCAAACATACAGATAAACACTCAAGTTCCCCCGAGTGCGTGCTTACTGAATAAGAAATTAGTAGGGAACATGAGTTTTGAGACAAATCTCTCCGAGTCTATTGAAGGTAATCTGGACATAAGCGCTGAAACTGGGGTAATCCTTCCTACGTACTGTGAAACACAAAATATCGAAAAACTAATTGACGAGATTGAAAACCTAAGCTTGAATACTTCAATTCTGGTCATAGATGATTCCAGCCCTGACGGAACATCAGACATAGTAAGAAAATGTCAAAAAAAATATAACAACATCCTACTTTTTGTAAGACCGAAAAAATCTGGGTTAGGAACAGCAATAACCGACGGTTTCAAGATATTCTTGTCAGTAAAAAATCCTCCAAAATACATAGTTACAATGGATGCTGATTATTCGCATAATCCGAAAGACATTTCTCGTTTAGTATCTGTCGCCAGGGTAGGATCCGGGCTTGTGATAGGAAGTAGATATTGCAAAGGAGGCAGTATAGTGAATTGGAACCCGCTGAGGTTAGTAATAAGTAGAATAGCTAATATAGTAGCTTCTTTAATGATAGGCGCGAAAATACATGATTACACAAGTGGCTTCCGATGTTACTCGATGAGTCTTGTCAGGAAAATAACCAATGACTTACACAGCCAAACTTATGAGATACAAATAGAGACTATAAGGCTAGCGTCGAGAAGATTGTATAAAGTTATGGAAACCCCTATGACTTTTGTAAATAGAAAAAAAGGAAAATCAAAATTGACTTCGAACGAAATTAAAGGATTTCTGTCGTACATTCTAAAACTGAAATTAGAAAAGAAAGGAAAAATATCTTAGGAGTTCGTTAACTAATTCCCTGAGACGTCGAACCAGATAATTTTTTAAGACTATGGAAACAGCCTCTTTAAAAAAGGTATTAATTATAGTTGACACGTAATTAAATATTATGATATGGTTAGACATACGTAGAAGGGTGAACCTGTGGTTGCATCCATGAAGATGCTGGTAGGAGTTTGCGCTTATAACGAAGAGAACAACATCGGAAACCTCCTTCAAAACCTTATTACAAAACAAAGCTTGTCAAAGGATAGCAAAATTGTAGTTGTATGTTCAGGATGTACTGATAAGACTCCTGAAATTGTGAAAAACTTTAAGAAGGTAGATAAAAGAATTGAACCTATAATCGAAAAAGCTCGTATGGGTAAAGCTCACGCTCTTAACAAGCTTTTTGGAATAGCGAGAAGCTCTGCCGATATATTAGTTCTGACCAATGCGGATTCATTGCCCGGTCATGAAAGCATACTGAAATTACTTTCTAAGCTCACAAAGAGCAATGCTGGCGCAGTCTTTGCACAACCTGTTCCTTTAAATGATTTGAATGGGTTATCTGATAGAATTGTACGTGTCATATGGCGTTTACATCATGTTATCTCTTTGCTTCAAAGGCCTAAATTGTCAGGTGAGCTTTGTGCGATATATACTCGCCATCTGCAGGATATTCCGGAGAATGTTGCTACGGATGAACCGTATATTGAGTTAGCTATACGTAAACATGGTTCCGATATACTCTATGTTCCAGAAGCTATAATATACATAAGATGCCCAACGAATGTTATTGATTTACTAAAACATCGCAAAAGGATATGGACTGGGCACTTGCAACTGCAAAATACTACAGGATTTAAAGTTTCTACTTCAAGTCTTATGACTGTTCTGCTGGCTATCCCTGCTTTAAGGGCAAATGAGATTGTCTGTGCGTTATTGGGAGCGTTCTTGGAAATAATTGCTTATTTTGCAGCGAGAATTGCCTTGAGCAAAGGCATAGTTCCATATATTTGGGAGCCGATAAGAAGCACAAAAGCTTAATTTTTAAATAAATGAAATGCTATTCTGGGCCATTTATGCGTGTTTTGCAGGTCACTCCGCGGTACTTCCCAAACATCGGGGGTGTGGAGATAGTTGTGCAGAAAATAAGCGAAATGCTTA
>DAOVMU010000051.1 GCA_030630585.1 Candidatus Bathyarchaeota archaeon
ATTGTAGGCGCCGTAGCCACATATTTCACGTTTACAAGCACTCAAGCACTACGAGAGTACACAGGATTCTTCGGATTCCTAAGCATCATAGTTCTAGCCCTAGGAATATTCTTGATAGTTGCAAAAGTTGAATAGTGTTCCAAAATCCAAAAAAAGCAAATGGTTACGCACAAAGCAAACATCCCTATGAAGATTGACGCTTCATGGTTATGAAAAACTATGGATCCGTTCTTTTTTGCGTGCGCATTCAAAACGCCGTGAGTTGAGTGTCAAGTAGGCAATAGCTTATTAATTTTGAAACGCATCATTCAATAATTGACTTAATCCTGTCAATAGGAAATACATGAAATGCCTATTCGTCAACCAATTGTATGTGTTCTTGGCCACGTTGACACAGGCAAGACTTTACTTCTGGACAAAATACGCAAAACAAGCGTTCAAGCCCGCGAGGCTGGAGGAATCACCCAACACATCGGAGCAAGTTTTTTCCCAGTTGACACACTTAAGCAGCTAGTTGGCCCTTTGCTTTCAATGATTAAGGGTGAAATTGAAATTCCAGGATTGCTTGTTGTTGACACACCTGGACACGAGGCTTTCACCAACTTGCGAAAGAGAGGCGGAAGCGTAGCAGACATATCAATACTGCTCATCGATGTTTTAAGGGGTTTTGAAGAACAGACTTATGAATGCATAGAGATTTTAAAATCTCGAAAAACACCTTTCTTGGTAGCTGCAAACAAGATAGATCGGATACCAGGCTGGAACTCTTATCCTGACACACCGTTCTTGAAAACTTATCAGTTGCAGGGTCGATACGTCAAGGAAGATTTGGATAACAGAATCTACGACATTATAGGCGTTTTTTCTCGCTTAGGTTTTGAAGCGGACCGTTTCGACCATATGAAGGATTTCACAAAAACCGTGGCCATTGTCCCCACAAGCGCAAAAACCGGCGAGGGCATAACAGAGCTTCTCATGGTCTTAGTAGGCTTAACACAGCAATACTTGAAAAAGCGTTTACAAACGACAAAGGGACCCGCTAAAGGCACCGCTTTAGAGGTGAAAGAAGAAACAGGCGTTGGATTAACAATCAACGCCATAATTTATGATGGAATTCTAAGAAAGAACGATTTAATCGTCGTCGGCGGCAAAGAAAAACCTATCGTTACACGAATTCGAGCGATTTTGGTTCCTAAGGCTTTAGATGAAATTAGAGATCCAAGAGACAAGTTTTCATCTGTAAATTCTGTTTCTGCCGCCGCTGGAGTGAAAATTGTAGCCCCTGACTTAGAAGGTGCTTTAGCTGGTGCTCCCTTGTACGCAGTGCCGCACGGTGAAGAACTGGAAATGTATGCTAGACTTGTTTCTGAGGAGATTGAGAGAATCAGAATTACAACAGACGTTGACGGCGTTGTATTAAAGGCTGACACACTTGGTTCATTAGAGGCTATTGCTGAAAGCCTAAAACGAAATGATGTGCCAATTAGAATGGCTGACGTCGGCGACGTGTCAAAAAGAGACATTGTTGAAGCAGATGTAGTTAAGGAACACAAACCTTTCTACGGTGTAGTTCTAGCCTTCAACATTAGAGTTTTGCCAGACGCCCAAGAAGAAGCCACAAGGAAAAATGTTCAGATTTTCAGCGAAAACATAATCTACCGCCTAATGGACGACTATCTACTGTGGCTCAGAAACCAACAGAAAGCAGAGCTTGAAGAAAAATTCGAGAGACTTGTCACACCTGGGAAAATCCGCATTTTAGAAGGATACGTTTTTCGAAGAGCAAAACCAGCAATCGTCGGTGTGGAAGTGTTAGCTGGAAGGATAAGGCCTAAATACACCCTTGTGAAGGCTGAAACCGGAGAAGAAATTGGAGGAATACAACAGATTCAACACAAAGGGAAAGCCTTGCCACAAGTTCAGCAAGGAATGCAAGCGGCAATATCCATGGACAAACCAGTGGTTGGAAGACACATATTCGAAAAAGACGTGCTATATGTGAAGATGCCAGAACGACACGCAAAAGTATTGCTGACAACGTTTATGGATATGATGACACCAGAAGAGCAAGAGACACTCAACGAATACGTGAAACTCATGAGAAAGAAAATACCATTCTGGGCAGCATAAAAATTAGTGGATTAAAGATTTATTTCGCACTGTTTTTTCTTGCGTCTTATCTTCTTCAGCTTGGCTAGCTTTCGTTTCTTCTCCTGCATCCTGCGAAAGTCCTCATGTATCGGTCTAGGGATGTTCGTCCTCGGAAAGTATACGTCCGCCTTTCCCTCAGGCGGCGCCAATGATTATCATGGCTGCTTCTTCCACAGTAATCTCACGTAAAAAAAGTAGACAGTTAAAGCTATAACTCCTGACACAGCCAGAACCGCCCGAATATCATGCAGAAGAATCGCAACAGTAAGCCCTAACCCTTAAACAAAGAAAATAGAAGCTATCCCAATTTGCAGGACTCGCTTTTTCCCGCGTCCCAACAAACTCCCCAAATCACTTTACTGCGTAGCAACTATTACGTCTCGTGTTGAGATCTTCGCTAATCACTGTTCTAAACCGCAGAATAACGAGTAAACAATTTCTAAGCACAGACGCATGTCTGCTATAATGAAAGCTTTTTCCCAGCTCCTGTTTTCTTGGCTTTCCCATAAATAAGAGTGGCAGTCGCCATGTCTTCTATAGCTAAGCCCAAGTTCATAGACATAATTCGCTCTTCAGAAGATTCACGGCCAAGTTTCTTTCCACTCACGATTTCACTTAAATCTGCATAAGCATCCGGTACACCGGAAAAATATCCCAAATTCTTATAGTATGCTAGTTGGTCATGGTCGTCAGTGCAAAACTTATCCATAGAATGCATAGCCTCAGGTTTCCAGTACGAGTCAAAATCTAAAGAACACGCGAAACCGCCATCCTTGAACCATGATGCTTCAATCACCGGCTGCGGATTCTTCAAAATCGGCCCCGCAGTCACCACTATATCACAGTCTTCAACAGCCTCTCTAGGCGACGCAACAGGAACAACATCCAATCCATGCTCAGCAACCATCTCTTCCACAAACCTCCGCACGTTATCCTCGTTGACATCATAAGCTTTCACCTCTTCCAAGCTCTTACACACCACCTTCAAGGCTTCCAAGTTGCTTCTGCCCTGAACACCACAACCAAGAATACCCAACACCGCTGAATCCGCTCTGGCCAAGTGCTTAGCTGCAACAGCAGTCGCTGCTCCAGTTCGTTTAGCCGTTACCCAAGTGCAGTCCATAACACAAACTGGAAAACCAGTTTCAATATCATTCAAGATAAGTAGCCCTGAAATGTAGGGAAGGCCACGTTTAGGATTTTCCGGAAAACCACTCACCCACTTCACGCCGGCAGACCCCATTCCAGGTATGTAAGCTGGCATAGCATGGATGAAGGAGTCCCTTTGAGGATGAATACCGGGCTTAGGCGGCGCTTCAGCTTGTCCCTTTGCTTTCTCGTGGAAGGCTTGTTCAACGACATGAATAACTTCTTCCACAGAGATGTTTAACCTCTCCACTTCTACCCGAGAAAGGTATAGAACCTCGCCTAGAGAACTCATGACAAGCACCTGATTCCTTTAACTGAGTAAAACTAGTATTTTTCGATTCGCCACCTCTTACTGGCATAAAGAGTGAACACGTTCGTGCGCACGGAAAAAAAAGATGTCTGGATTGGAAAATGCGCGAGTCGTAATTCCAAACCATGCTTTTGAATTTCCACTAACTGCCATTACTTCTTCTTACGAGCCCTCAGTCTATTCCCAACTATGAAACCCACGACCAGTGGAATAAGACTCATTGTCAACAACAATATTAGAGTCGCCAGACTTACCACTTCAATCACATAAAACTGTTCGAAAGCTATTATCGCCTTCTAATACATGTAGAACATTTAGGGATATACATTTACCATACAAACGACTGCAAACTGACATAGTCCTTCATTTTGCACTTAAAAATCGCCAATGCTGCCTTTGAAGAATAAACAAAATTGTGTCATACCGACGAAAAAGACCTGGCGAAGCACACTAGATGTCTAATGATTTAGCGTGGTTGCCAAGTTAGAAACATGACTAATCAACGAAAACTAAAGGATCAACATCTTGAATCTATACACACATGTGATATTATGATAGGTATCCCAGCATATCGATTACTTCACTTACTATTTCTCGCATCCCAGAATCAGATATTAACAAGAAAGGTATTTCAATAGAGTCTTTGTCCGCACGTACTGAAACATACTTTTCTTTCTCGAAGAACTTCTTCTTAACCTTTCCAATTAGGGAAGCATTTTGAAGGGACGCTTTAGGAATACGTATGCTGAAATGTTGAATATCACCACTTTTATTCTTGCTTACTACAATGTAATTTTCATCCCGAACGATTTGTTCTTTAAGAAAAATGTTCAATTTTGCCGCCAACTTGCTTCTCAAGTCGATTTTGTCATTAAACCCAACTTTGAAATTTTCACCGTTTACTCGAACAGCCTTGACATTGTGACCCTCTACAACTTCTGCAAAATAATCTTCCAATATTTCCGCTTTTGACAAACCTTCAATCTCACCAGCTGATTCCACTTCTTTTATCGCTTCATCTATAATTTCCAGCATTTTTGAACTCGGCTTGCAAGCTTCACCCATGTATCACACGTCCCCGACAAGGCAGACTAGCAACTGGTTACCTACTTAACTGCTGCAGTAACAATCCCTAACATGAAGCCTATGCCTACAGGAAGAACAATCAATACTACAAGAGTCGCAGAGACAGAATAAAAGATTGTCAGAAGCTCAGACCAGTCTATGCCGATAGCCTCGCTAAAGAATGCTTCTATCCCCCCAAACTGCCAGACATTCAGGAATATCCCTATCAATATTATAGCCGTCAAGGCAAGTATGTATTTCAGAGCCTTCACTGTAAAATACCCAAGACCAAAACCAAGAGCGATTTGTACAGTGAACATGAGAATAGTCCTTGGATCTCTAAGAAGCATCGACACTTTATCTAACACGCTTTCCCCTTGAGCAAACACTATAGATGTAAATGAAAGCAAAGTTAGAACAAACACTAAAATCATTAGGAACTTCCTCAACTTAGCCTTCCCCCTTTACTCCTCATTCTATCCGGAATATTATTCTAAGCACTATTTAATATTCAAGCAAATCTATTTAAAACTTGCTCTGCATCATCAATGAACGCTAAAAAAAATTGCAGTCCTAACTTTTCATGGTTCACAACAACAAAATAGCCACTCTTCACCTAGAAAGTAGAGAAGGTGTTTCAAAAACGTCTACGACTCAGCTCGAAGTCGCAGAAGGTGTCTGGAATTCTAGAAAAAGAATAGTTAAACACTACGAAAGTAGGTGAATGTTTCCTATTCTTATGTTTTTCAGGTGTTTTCCTGCTGCTTTTTGGCTTTCCATTGCCTGTTTTCTGGTTGTTGTGGGCAAGTCTTTCATAACGTAGCATGGGTAAAAAGACAAGAGCGTGTACGGAATATTCGGGTCAACCTCACCTATGAACTTGGCGATGTTTTCAACCTCTTCCGCATCTATGTAGCCGGGAACAAGCAGAGTGCTGGCGGAAAGCACTGGCAATTCGGGTCGCTGTTTATAGAATGTTTCCCCTATAATTTTGAAAGTCTCAAGCGAAGGCTTGTTTGATACTCCGCATAAGGCGACGTTCAATTCTTCACTCCAAGCCTTCAAGTCAAATTTAATGTTGCCGCCGCTTTCCAAAGCGTATTCTGCAGCTTTTTCCGCCAATTTAGGATTCATATATCCGTTAGTCTCCCAGCAAACTCGTAAAATACGGTTTTCAGCCTTGGCTCTTTCTAAGGCTATGCGGCTTACTTCTAGTGAATGCGGCATTTGCGGTGAAGGATCGCCGCCGAAATAGCATATGCAAGAAACGTGTTTATCCACTTTTTCTGCTAAAGCTTGGGCACTCATAACTGGCTTGTGTTTAGCAGACATGCTGCGGTAATGCCAATTCTGACAGTAAAGGCAATCGTAACTGCAGGCTCCGTAAAAAACCGCTAAATTAGCATAGCCATATTCAGCTTCAGGATTATAGGCATACTTGGGATAGCCCTTTCCAGTGCATCCGGGACAAAACCACCAACCGACACAATTGGTTGGCAAATCATCATAATACCATTCTAAAATGCCTTTCTCTGCAGTGCCTCCGAAACGAACCAAACGTCCATCAAAGTTCCAAACAAGCCCGCAATAACCACAGTTGTCAACGCTAATCATGCAATTGTTAGAACAAACTCCACAAAGCAGTCCACCAGCATCCCGAGGTGGCTCAGAAGGCAAACCAAAAACAGCGCGACTCTCCGCGTGTACCCGCCTCGTAACCTTAAGAGCTTGTTCAGGCTTGTCTCTGATGCACTTTAAACAAACACCCAAGCTGTCTGAGATTGTGGCGGCTTTTCTGCCGCAGATCAAACATTTCCCCATAAACGAGGACTCCTTTGAAACCTAACAAGCCTTCGGATATAACTCTTCTAAACGTTGAGATTCAGTTTAGAAAAAGTGTGGCTAACCTCCGCCGACTGGTGGCAATATGGCTAAAACGTCACCGTCCGCAAGTTTTGTTTTTAAACCATTAAGTGCAGCTATGCTTCTACCGTTCACAAGTAACAGCAAATAATTTTGAAGTGCCCCAGTTTTTCTGTCAAAAACGTATTCCTCAAAATCCTTCATATAAAGCTCACTCAACCGCCTTAACACCTTTTCACCAGTGACTTCTTCACAGTCTGAAAACTCAAGGAACTCCTCTTTTTTCCCAACCAACGCTCGCAACGCTGCAAAGAAACGCACACGCACCCTCAACAACCAAATCTCCCCAACAATTCACCCACCAGTATCAGCATATCCAACCAAGACTTCACAATCCGAATTTAACGTTTCACCCCTAATCGTCAAAAGTGTTCTGCCCCCACAAATAAAAACGAAAGCATCAAGCATTCTCTCACTCACCTCTCCATTACACTTCAGCTTCTCCTTAAACTTGCTCAAAACGTCCTCACACTTGGCATCACCAGAGAAATGAATAATTTCCACTTTCCCAGAGGAACCGAAAGACTTCACTAACTCATGACTTAGGTATCGTATCCTGACTTCCATCGTTCATTACACAACTACCTTAGATCACCATACAAGTTATACTTGGTTTTAACTCTATAAAAACTATCAAGCTAAAACAGCCTGCAAGCTAGACACTCTCATTCTATGTAGCCAGAACTTTATCCAGAGTCTGATTAGCTAACAAGTCAACCACTTGAATGTAACTGTCCGTCCTCGGAACATGCACGAAAGATACTTTCTGAAACTTCTGCCTCAGCTTGCGGATTTTCAGCCACAAAATTTTGAGAGCAGGATTCCTAACCTGGTACTCTCCATTAAGATGCTTCACGACAAGCTCACTGTCCAGATGGCAAATTACTTCTTGATTGGACAGTTCAGAAGCAAACCTAAGAGCAGATATCAAAGCCTCATACTCAACTTGATTGTTAGTTTTCACCCCTACATATTCAGAGTGTTCCTTCAAGATTCTTGCGTCTTCAGTCAGAATCATGAAGGCTATAGCTGAAGACCCTGGATTACCTCTTGAAGCACCGTCAGAATACACTTTCAAACGCCTCTTCATTCTTCATCAACCCTAACAGAGAGAACTAAAGACTTAGTTAATCGCTCAAGCCCAAATAAACGCATGCACCTTTGAAAAATCGGAACCGTAAAGAATACGGTTCGGAGGAAATGAAAAAAAGAGATAGATGAGTTGATTTTGGAGAAAGGATTTACGAGTCTAAAGATATTCCGAAGTGCGCAACTATTAAACTGTTACGGGGATAGACAAGCTGCTTGTTGGAAGAATAGTGTTTGCATACGGAGAAGACATGGTGTTCGAAACCGTAGAAGTCAAGAGAAATGTTGAATGTCCTGTTTGCGGCAATTTGTAGAGAAGACAATTAAGCTGTCTCAGACATTTGCTTGTAGCCATCGAAAAACCACAAACAGAAAAAAAGGTTTATATTTCAGTGCATTTCTGCTTATCCAGAATTCAATATTTTAGATTAGTGGAGAGAGATGTATGGCGTATCTAACAACAACCGCGTCGGGACAACCAGTCTTAATCCTTAAAGAAGGCACAACAAGAAGTCGTGGAAGAGAAGCTCAGAGAAACAACATAATGGCAGCCCGCATAATAGGCGAAGTATTAAAGACTACGCTTGGACCACGCGGCATGGATAAAATGCTCGTAGACAGTTTAGGAGATATAACGATAACCAATGATGGAGCAGCAATCCTGGATGATATGGAAGTGGACCATCCAGCAGGCAAAATGATGGTTGAAGTTGCAAAAACACAAGACGACATGGTAGGCGATGGAACAACAACTGCCGTAGTCTTTGCAGGAGAACTCCTGAAAAAAGCGGAAGAACTCCTAGACCAGAACATCCATCCAACAGTAATAGTAAGCGGCTACCGAAAAGCTGTACAAAAAGCAGTGGAAACCATAAACAACATTGCAACACCAGTAAACATTGAAGATCGTGAAACACTTAAAAAAGTTGCTTTAACATCCATGGGAAGCAAAGCTGTAGGCCCAGCAAAGGAAGTACTAGCAGAAATAGCAATAGACGCTGTAAAACAAATAGTTGAGGAACGCGGACAAAGAAAAATAGCAGACATAGACAACATTCAAATCATAAAAAAAGAGGGAAAAAGCCTAACCGAATCTCAACTTATCAGAGGAGTAATAATCGACAAAGAACCTGTCCACTCAGGCATGCCCAA
>DAOVMU010000007.1 GCA_030630585.1 Candidatus Bathyarchaeota archaeon
AGAAACAGGTTAAGTGGTTCAGGTGTGTAAGCTGAAAGGCATGTTAAGAAAACCATGTTTTCTGTGACTGTATCATGTTTTACTGTTTGAGATAAATGCTCCATAAATTTTGCGTAAACTCTATTATCAACGGCTAGTAGATTCCCCGCGTTGTAACCGCCAAGATGCTTCAATTCCTCTAAATCGAAAAGTTCGCTGTCAAATACCTCTTCATTGTTGGCCATATAAATCCCCGGTTACTTTATCCAAGGTTAGCTGTTGAGAAAATGTGTCTTCCTTTTCATCCATTACTCTCGCCTCTCATAAACGATTTTATGGATGAACTTCGTCGCGGGTGTTCCAAATCTAACAATTGCATTTTGCATCTCCAATTCTCCGCCTGATGCACGTGTGGCATCTACAAGCGTGGGAACTAAGTCACAGAAACACCAGAAAGCTTCACAGATCGTGCCGCGCCCCCACCTAGGATTTCGAAGTTTTATCAGCCAATGTCTCGGCATGGGCCTCCAGCATGTTGCATTAAACTCTTCATAGATACTGGTCAATGAACACGCCTCCAGTGAAAACCACAAAATTTTTTAGCCAAGCCCGAGCGCGTGCATTTTGAGCATCTTTGCTACCTTAGTCTGATAATGTCCTGACACGAGAAGTTGAAGCGCATAAGATAGGGTATCCTTACGTTCAAATGAACTTGAACAACCTTTTGAACAATCTTTTTGACGAATCATGTCTGCTTTCGCCATTCTCTTTGCTCACCTGCACTTACAACGTGTTTAAACATGTATTTAAGGTTTAAATCAATTATGAGATACAAGTTTAAATAGAAGTTCATACATTTCCCTAGTGATAAGTGATGAGCGAACCATTACTGCCTTTAGTTGGAAGTGCCAGAACCGTCCACCACTTTCTAAGAAATCATGCGGAACAGTGGTTTACAATCACCGAGCTTTCACGTCTAACAGGTCTGAGAGAGGAATCCATACGAACCGCATTAACCGCAGTTATGCTCGACCCTCGAATCGTTAGGGGCAAGCGACCTCAAATTGATGGACGTAGTCTTGATGAATATGCCTTCCTATCTTTTCTGTCAGTAAATCGAAGAAGACCGGGAGGAGGTGATAGGACTTGAATCAGTGCCCAAAATGTGGCTCCATGATTCAGTATCCAGAGGCGCCGCCAGCAAGTCACGGTTTTTGCCCACATTGTGGCAGCTTACTTAGGCAAGAAAAAAGTGAAGGGCCATCATATGAGGCGGATTTCGGAACGCACATTTTCTCAAAAATGACGGACCAACGAGCCTTGACGCACCGGGGTTGACCAGTGTAGGCTTCAATCCTTAACCCATTCATACTCGGCTCGCGTGCGCGCTAAAATCTTGTTCACTGAAAACCTATTCCAATGACCACAATTAGAACACCTCAATCTAAACTTTCTCATTTTGTTCTATTATGTTCAAGTGATAAACACCAAAGATTTTATACAATCGCAGACAATGTGTTTTCATGGCGCAAACCCGTCTCCCCGTCATCCAGGTAGCTCCTGAAAAAAGAGAAGATCTTGACGAAAAACTAAGGGAAATCTATCAAAAACTTAAGAACAAGTTTAAGGTTTTTGGGACTTTTCAGGACGTACTGGTCAAGTCAAAAGATTATCATTCAAAGGATTTGAAAGATGAACAATCACCAGAGGAATTTGCCAAAAGAATAGTGATTGAACCACTCATTGAGTTCTTAGGATATGAAATTGTCCCTGAGACTGTCTTACCTTCTCCAAGTGGCAGGAGAAAACCTGATTACACAATTAGACCCCAAGGCAAAGATAAGCCGATCTTCTATGTAGAAGCAGAACCAATCAATATTGATCTGAACAGCAAAGACCATGGGGTCTCACAAGTAAGAGATTGGCTGATATCTAGAGCTTCCAAGACTGACTATGGTATCGCTACCGATGGATTTCAATGGATTCTACTCAAATTTGACACTGCATCAGCGCAAAGTAAAGAGTTCCTAAAAGTGGATCTGAGACCTGTCTTCCTAAAATTGCTTAATCCAGCTGCATTTGTCAGTCAAGAAGAATTAGAAAGAATAGAGGAGGATTTCCTCACTTACCATCGTGAATACGTTTCGTTGTTCCTAGAAGGCTACTTAGAGAGAATTGAGAAGAAGAAGGAGGAAATCTCAAAGAGGTTCTATAACGATTACGTAAGACATGTCTTTGGATATAATCAGAAAGGTGACACCATTCGAGGCACATGTCTGTTAAAGAGAGTAGTAGCACCTTCAGGTGCAAACGACAATGATGCAAACTCATTTTCAGTTGTATTTATGAATAGGATTATCTTCATCAAATTCCTTGAAGAAAAAGGAATAGTGCCAAATAACCTACTAAAGAAAATGCTTGAGGACTACAAGCGTTCAAGAACTCCAGCTTCATTTTATGAAACCTATTTGAAACCTCTATTCTATGAAGTCTTTAACAAGAGTAAAGATGGTAGAACCTCTACAGTAAAAAACAACCCCCTCTACAGTCAGATCCCCTATTTGAACGGTGGACTGTTTAGAGAAGTAATCAAATCCGAAAAGAATTTTAACATAGAAAATGAGGGTGTCGAACTTATTGTAGAGAACCTTCTGGATCGCTATGAATTCGGTTTGGAGTCGGACATAAACCCAGACATACTAGGCTATATTTTTGAGAAAACAATCAACTTCATTTCTGGAACTGGCACAAACCAGCAGAAAATGAAGGGGGCTTACTACACTCCTGATGATACAGTGGGATTCATCATAGAGGAAACGTTGACACCTATCATTTTCAGAAAGATGATTGAAGGTTTAGAGAAGTCGGGATGGAGTGACACTGATCTGAAGGGGTATAATTCAATTGAAGACATATTGAACCCCGCAAACATGCCTAAGAATCCAATGCACATCAAGAAAATGATTGAAACATTAGGACGGCTTAGAGTTCTTGATCCAGCTTGTGGTTCAGGTCACTTCCTAACTGCTATGCTCTCATTGATTCTAAGAGTAAAAGAAAGCTTGTTGAGAGCAATTCCTGAAGACGTTGATAGGTACAAACTGAAGAGAGAAATAATATCCCAGAATTTATTCGGAGTTGATATTGATGAAAATGCAGTCGAAATAGCCAGATTGAGGCTATGGCTATCGATAATAGAAGAAGTTGAAGATCTAGAACACATTGAGACGCTGCCAAATATAGATTTCAACATCATTGCAGGAAATAGCCTCATAGGTTTATTGGATGAAAATCTCTTGACGCATCCTCTGATAAACCTGTTGGAAGACCCACACGTACAAGGGACACTAGAGAATTTAAGAGAATTTTATGGAAACAAGATAGATGAAGTAAGAGATCTTCTCGGCAGGATGAAATTAAAGGACACTATCAAAGCTTATGAGACCCTTTTAGGCGTTTACTCTTTAGAATCGGGAGGACAAGCTGTCAAAGTTAGGGATTTGCTAGAAAAGATTAGAGACAAGCTATACGAACTCATCAGCAACTCGTATCTCGATTTTCTCCACGAAAAGGGTAATCTGAAAAAAAGTGAATTCGATGAAATAAGTAAGAACCTATCCAGTAGAATTCCTTTTCACTGGAAAATCGATTTTGAAAATGTCTTCGCAGAAGGCGGATTTGACGCGGTTGTGGGGAATCCACCGTATGTAGAGGACAGGAACTACAACAAAACTGATCTCAGAATCATCAAATCTCACAAGGAGATAAAGAGGGGAAGAAAGAAAGTCAGAGAACCTCTTTTCTACGTTTCAAATAATTGCGGAAACACTCATGCCTATTTCATTGAAAGATCAATTAAGCTATTAAAGCGAAAATGCAGGTTTGGATTCATTGTCCCAATCGCTCTTGTATCCACTGATAGAATGGGCTCTATCAGAGAGTTTATTCATAACAACTCAAGCGAAGTGAAATACTTCAGTTTCGATGATCGACCTGGCAAGATATTCAGTGGTTTGGAGCATTGCAGAGCCACAATTGTAGTCACAGAAAAAGGCACAAAGGCAAAGAAAGTGATTACGAGCAAATATCACAGGTGGTTCTCTAGGGACAGAGCTAAACTCTTCAAGGATCTTAAAACTAGTGATTGGACAGTTGAAAATCCAGAAGAAATAGTACCGAAAATAGGGACAAAGATCGAAAAGAGAATACTCACGAAACTTCAAGAAAAATCAAAAGGAAAGACCCTTGCAGACTTCGCAAAGGCTGATGGAGTAAAGATTTGGTATCACAATGCGCCACAGTATTGGATACACGCTCATACAGAAGATTACCTACCGAAGGTTGAATACTATGACAGTTACAGAGAGAACGACAAGACCGGAGAAAAAATACCATATGACTTGAGAGAAAAAAAGATGTCATCACATTTTAAACCTTTGACTTTCGAGTCAGAAAATTCATTTGTCGTCAATAGTTTAATGAACAGTTCTCTATTTTACTGGTGGTTTGTCGTGTGGTCTGATGGTCGAGATCTCTTAGCTCGACATATCAAGTGTTTTCCTCTCGACCTAGACAATTTCTCTGAAAATCTGAAAAAAAGACTAAAACCACTGATTAATGAACTGATGAAAAGCTATGATGAAAGTTCCAACGTGAAAATCAATCTGAGGTCTGGGGGATACGTGATAAAACTGAAAGAGATAATCCCATCAAAATCAAAAGGCATCATTGACCAGATCGATGACGTGTTCGCAGATCACCTCGGGTTTAAGGGTATTGAGAGTAAGTTCATCAAAGAATTCGACATTAAGTTCAAGATTGAGTACTAGATGATCTCTAGCGCGGGCGCTGCTTCCATTCTAATAAAAATCGTCCTAACTGTAGAAAGAACAAGTGCCTTTACTTTCCTAAAACAGCTTGATGTCATAAAGAAAAACGAAGTTATTAAAGACCAAATTAGGAAAGAGCGTTCTATTCCCTTTTGTGCTGAAATTGAGTCAGTTCAAATTGAGGAAGCCTAAGCCATGCCATAACGAAGGCTTTGATTAGGCTCAAAGAGTCTTATGAAAAAGAAGGATAAGAACGGCAATGTCTAATGAGATTTGTAAATGTGGTCATTCAAGAACTGAGCATTTTGACTTCATAGACCGTCTAGACAAGAAAATGAACAGACCATATAGGCAATGGGTTGCTAAAGGCTTAGGAAAATGCAAAAGGTGTGATTGTAAGGAATATGAGAAAAAAGAGGGTTAAGAGCTAGGATTTTCTTTTCTTGATCGTTACCCAAAAAAAATCTTTAATGTATGCCGACTGCGGGAGTTATTGGATGAATTGGAGGTAAAAGGTATAAAAATAGTTGGAGGTATAAGCCCGCGCTACTTGAGAGATGAAAGGGAAAGTTGGATCCCTAGAATTGCAATTCCTTGAAGCGCGTGCCCTTTAAACCAAACTACAGTACATGGTCGAGAGACATTAGTTTCTCCCCAATTCTTTTTTGAATGTACCTCTCTTCTCTCCGAAAACTTGACATAATCCCTTGAGCGAATTTGTATTTCCCCAATTCCGATAGTCTGTTTTCAGGTTTGTTCTCAAATTCCCTTTTCTCCATTTCGTTCAAGTAATTGATGAAGAGGCTCGTCCGTTTAAATCGGGTATCCAATTCTCTACTGGGAAGCATTTGTCTGATTCTTAACGACACGTCAACATCTGCTGTAGGAGTATCGGCAAGCACCAAATCCACGTAGCTAAACCTCTTCATTAAAATGTGCAAGAAATAACTACCGCACTCGGTGATTCTAAAATGAGACGCACCTTCCATATCTGTCTTAGAACGTGTATTCAATAATATCAACCCATATTTTGCTAGTTGAAGGATTGAATCTTCCATTGCCTTGTGGGATATAGAGATGTTACTAGCTTCTTCGATTACCTTGTTTATTGATATGTATCCTCCTCCGTATGGAGAATCTACAGCCATTTTGTCTTCAGCATAATTCAATATTTTCAGTTTCAGGAAATGGCTCTTCGTGAGATCGATGTTTAGGTCAAAAATATTCATCAAATAGCTGGAATTCTTCGAGTAATATCTGTAGTTCCCTAGAATAATCGAACGTATGAACTGGTGTTCAGCAATTATATAACTACCTTCTCGATGATAAGTGTCAAGAATCTCTCGGATTTTTGTGTTTCCCGAAACAAGGAAATTAGCAAACAACTCAAGTGCTCGTCTCATGTTGCCTCCAGAGGTTTTCGAAACAAATTTTGAGACACTACGATTGGCTCTTGCTTCGACTGTATCCTTGATGATTTTGAGGAAATCTCGAATCTTGTCGATTTGTCGCTCAAAATTTGCGGAAATATTGAACCATTTCTCCATCTCATCTTTTGGCAGTTCCAGTTTTCTCAGGATGTAATCAAGTCTTTTGAGTAGCATTTTTCTTAAATCTGGGGGGAAGATGTGATATTGGTCTATATAATATGCGTTAAAGACACCTCCGGTTGAAGATCTGTAAAAAGACTCTTCCCTGAGAGTCATTATTGTAATTGTGCGCAATACTTTAGTCAAATTGTTAGCTTCTAGGAAGACTTTCTCGTGGAAGATAGAAGATTTAACTCTGTGTTGGTCGACGTTGTCAATTACTAGAGAAGGAACGTAGTTCTCATACTTCAACATTAGAAAGAGTCTTGATATGTCCTCAATTTTCGGCTCGACAGTTTTTATTTTTAGTTTCCCAAGTATGTCATCTAACAATTCTCCATACTTGATCCTGAATTCATCCAAAATACTTTTGAGAATATAACTCCTTATGCTTTCTTCTTCAACTGGCGCATTCCTGAAATCTACATAAAACCATTTTACCCTTTTTCGTTCTTCTTCGTCCAAAACAATGTTGAAGAACCTAAAAATGAAAGTAGTTTTTCCCGAACCTATCTTGCCTAATAGTAAACATATTATTGGATCTGGGGGCGCCTCCCTAACACTCTCCATATGTTTGTAGAAGTCCATGTGGAATACGCCTGCGTGTTCTTCATCCTGTTCTATCTTTTTAAAACTCAAATCGGCTAGAGAATCTGAAAGACAACTCCTCAAAGTAATGCTTGTTTCTTTCGATTCATTTTCTAAGACATAGCACTCTTTGAGCATTTCAACTCTTTTCTGATCAGTCATTTCTCTAAATGTATGTTGAATAATCGGAATCATGTAGCGGTACAATTCATTTCGGGGTTGCGTCTCGTTCTTGAATCGAATACCATCTACCGGTTTTATGAATTTGAACTCCTCTTCCTCTCTAGTTAATGAATCAACTAACGATCCGTTTTCAACCGCGTCCTTGCTAAGCAGATTCCAAAAATCGATAAAATTGCTTTTGATGTCATGAAAACTGTAGAAAACTTTGGATTTTCCCTTTCTCCAATCATGTCCAGGTTTTTTGGCATCAAAAACTACGAATTGATCTCCGTTGCTGATTGCCCCAAATCTTACACCCTTGTCGTTGCAGTAATTTCTAGCTTGGTTGATTGTTTTTACCAGTTTTGTATCTTTTTTCAGAACACCATTTAAGCTGTAATCCCTCTTTAGTCCAAATTGAATTGGAAGTTTGAACGAGAATCCTTTTTTCTTTGCTTCGATAATCAAAACATTCCTTTGTCCAAGTCTTAGGATATAATCTGCATATCCAGAATCTCCAGGCTCTTCTCTAGAAATATCATCATCTTGCCAATTGAGGCTTTCTTTTAGTATTCTATCAATTATCTTTGACCTTGTATCAGACTCGGAAGCATCACCGAGATTTATCTTTGATATCTTCACAAAATTT
This sequence comes from Candidatus Bathyarchaeota archaeon, assembly GCA_030630585.1. GTDB lineage: Archaea > Thermoproteota > Bathyarchaeia > Bathyarchaeales > Bathycorpusculaceae > SOJA01. Next base: position 7,797 of record DAOVMU010000007.1, read on the forward strand.
TCCAATGCCTTGTCGGGGCTAATTCTCATTGTTATCTCACTCACCCATCTATAATAAGAAATGATATTTAACGTTGATTATAAACTAGTTATTCAACTGCCAAGTTCGGAAGCTCGCGTGATTTTGCACTGAATCTGAGAATTCCTGTAAAATCAAATTCACTCATCCACACCTCCTTTATCTTGTGTGGTATATCAGCATTTCCAAAAAACCAACTAATCGTAAGGTCTCCTCCCGATATCTCCTTTTTTCTTATCCGAGCTCCCGGGGAACTCTAACTACTGGTATAAGCAACCCTGCTGCAAAGAAGTGAGGCTTTCAAGTTATCGCCTATAGCGCGCCCGCGCTGCTTAGGTTTTTGTTACCTCCTTCATGCGTATTCTGTGTTTCATTGGCGCTCCAAGTTTGTGAACCACCTGGTTTGTCGCCATATGGTATGTTAAATAAAGCGTTACAGTTCTTATGAATCCTCAGAACTTATTAATACAACTTTCCAAATCAAATTCAGCATGAATCCAGAAATCGTGCCAACTGAGAAGCTCTGGACGAAAGAAACTGAAAGAAGATGCAAGAATAACACTCATTGGGCTTTATTGCGTACAAAGAAAGATAAGGAGACTGGGCAACAATATTTCAACATTTTAGTAGGTTTAAAAGGAAAAGGGCCACATGCTCATTTCGGGATAAACCTTGACCAGACGATTCGTTTCTCAGAGTTTAGGAAAACGACACATTCAGTAAAAAGAACTGTAGTGTCAAAGAGAGAAGGTCCATTAGAGAATAAAGCAGTCATAGTTGATAAAGATGTTAAAGGGGGAAAACAGTTAGTGGTTAAACTTACCATGGACGGCCCTACTGCGGAAGTCATTATTGAGGAGTTCAGACTACACTAGGCTGACGCAACATTATCCAATTGCGTGGCGATGTCTCCCGAAGTCCTAACTTTTAGTCGGCTTATCGCACAATCTGATATACCTCATAAGGTAAAGACCGTCTCACATTTAAATATCGCTCCACAAGCTTTGGATCATTTTTTTATATGTAATTGTTGTCAAGATGATTAACGTGAAGTTGAAACTCGCAGATCCTTTGCTTTTTGATGTTTTGGATGTGGAGTAAATCATGCACAATGAGAAGAAGATTGGAAAGGACGAAGTCTGCATCCGCAAGCTATTTATTGGCTCGAATTCTCATTAAGTAATAGGGTTTTACTCCATGTCTGAAGAAGAGGACAAAGAAAAGCAAAAAACGGACAAGATTACCTTTGTTTATAGTAGACCTGAAGATCTTATACCGATTTATGTCAATGGTGTATATGGAGGGATGACGCCGAAAGGGGAATTGGTCTGCAATTTCTTTATTGAATATAGAGATGTCCCACTTGAAGAAAAAATGCGCGTAGTTGAAGGCATTCCTCAAGTCGACAAGATTCAAAAAATGGAAAGGCGGAAGCAAGAACCTAATGAAATGGTTTGGATAAGGGATATACGAGTGTGCTTAATCATACCTCCTCAAGAAATAAGTAATATGGCTAATTGGATGTTGGAGCATCTTAAAAAATCTAAAATAATCGTGGAGAGATGATGATGTCAAACATCTATCATGAAATGACCTCAGACTTAGGTGGCACTCTTCACCGTATCGTTGTAAAAGAAGATTATCTCGCCAAATCGCTGAGCTCTATTCCTGCTTCAATACTAGCCACACTGTCAATGGACAGCACATTTAGTCCTCCGCTCTCAAGATTCGAATGCTCCGATATTGAAGCTAGCGAGAGAGAGTTTGCCTCTGGGGAAGCCAGAATATATGATAGTGCCAGAGATCTCATCAATGCTCTACATGAATCAAGAGCGCGTGCAAGAGATCAAAGAGGACAAGTTTGATTTGTGGAAATCTAAGCCATCGAATAGATTTAGTAGAGCTTATAATAACTTGAGCGATGAGATGGCCAAGCGAGTTGATGAAGCCATCGAAACCTTATTGTCTTCAGAAAGACCTGAATTGTTTGGGGTTCAAAAAACAGGAAGCAGAAAAAACTATTTTGCATGGGAATTTGGTCGAGCCTGTAGATTGCTTTTTAGACCAGAATATGCTCAGAGAGTCATTGAGTTCTTTAGGGTCTGTTCCCACAAGGAGGCTTATGGTCCGTAGACATCGATTCATAAAACATAGTCAGTCTGAACACTCAGTGGTTTTATCTTGTAGTTGGGCGGGGTCTGGCAAACGGCTTGCTCGCGCGAATTCAATCTACATAGACATACTTTCGGATACATCACATATGCTTACAATTTCTTTGAGCCATCGGTAAGTGCAGGAACATATACCATGAATATTCAGTGGAGGATCACTGGGACTGGTCTTGGAAGTCGCACTGTACGCGTATGGTACAGAACTCTAAATGTTATAGCACTACCATCAGACTGAGAACCTACCAAAAAATCTTGGTGCTTCCCTACTTGTTCATGATAGCTATGGCTTTTCTCTTCCTTTTTCAGCGCTGGGTCTTTCAAGTCTTTCTTTTACTTCTCGCATTATTTTTAGCGTTGCTTCATCACCTAGTTTTTCCGCGATCACGGTCATGATATTGCCAAACTCGCGAGTTACCAGGTCAAGTGTTTCTTCGTGTTCTTTGAGTCTTTCGCGCAGCCTTTGAACCTCTGATTCTGGGATCTCCCGACTGAAATCTGCCTTCATGTAGTTTTCTTCGATTTCTTTTGGGATCTGTCTGCTGAAATAGTTTTCTCGGCTTCCCGGCAAAACATGGCCCATAATGGCTTCTTTAAAATCGTCATCAATGTTTGCTCTTCTAACTACTCGCTTGAAAGCTTTTCTAATGGTGTGGACCCAAATGGTTTTTGGATCCAACCCGGCGCGTCGCACACATCTTTTTAGCATTTCCCAAACTGCTGTCTCATTTATTGGATTGCCGAGTTTTGAGTAGAATAAAGCTTCGTTTTCATCTCCATCTTTATGGTAGCTGTCGCAATACGCCTTTAGGGCTTCGACAGCCTCGCCCTGAAGAAATGTGTCGTAAAAATTAATTGAGTAACCCCTGAGCTTGGTGTCTATCTCATCAGATACTCTCAAACGTAATGGAATCTTAGGGCCTTCTTGTCGGCAGAGCTGTTCTTTAACATCTTTGAATGTTAAATGGCACAGGGCATTCACTCGGACTCCGCTTTGAAACAGCACCAGTAGCATGCTTTTATCTCTAATATTGCTTGACGCATCAATTATCCTATACATTTCAGCTTTAGATGGTACATGCTCCATAGCAGCTTTCTTTCTCCGTTTTGTGTTGAAATAATGTTTGCCGCCTCGTGCACTGTCAAAAGGTAACGTTTCGCCGTCTTTGCTTCTGTAGAAACTTTTTAAGGCGGCTAAATTGTTCTTTGCTTTGCTAGTTGATTCATTGATGAAAGGCTTAGCATATTTCCAAACGATGTTACGTGCCTTGAACCTATCAAAACTTAGAAACTCTTCTGGGCTTATGCTTGTCTCTTCACAAAATTTCATGAGTTTCCTGCCGTACTGTTTCCGCGTTCCCCAAGGTCTAATTTCAAGCCATTCCTTAACGCATTCATGCTCTTTCATAAACACTTGCCAAGCAGCTGGGCCACTAGAAACAAACCTTCCAGTTTCAAGATTTCTTTCTCTTTCTAAACTCATTGTTCATCGAGGGATACTGTGACGGAGAAAAGTAATAAGGCTTTCCTTAGGGGTTTACCTGAGCGCATCCGTGTTTCCTTAGGCTCCGCTATCGTTCTTGGACTCTTAAAGGGAAAACTTGATGTGATGCCTACAACTGCCTATATGCTTACTTATAGGAGAAGCAAGTGCGATGCAAACTGTGGTTTTTGTCCACAGGCCAGAGAAAGCTACGGCAGAGCTGACATGCTTTCTAGGGTTTCGTGGCCTGTTTTTCCAACGAGACATGCTGTAAAGGGAATAGAGAGAGCTGTTCAAGACGGCGCGATAAGGCGTGTATGTCTTCAAGCTTTAAACTATCCAGAAGTTTTCCAAAATCTCTTAGCGTTGGTGAAGGCAATTTATCAACGTACCAAAGTTCCTGTTTCGGTTTCATGTCAACCGCTGAACTGTGAAAACATGCATCGATTGGCAGAGGCTGGAGTTGAAAGGATAAGCATACCGTTAGACGCGTCTACTGAAGAGCTTTTTAACAAGGTTAAAGGGCGTTCCGTTGGAAGCCTATACGTTTGGGAAAAACAGTTTAAGCTGCTAAATGAAGCTGTAGAGGTTTTTGGAAAGGGCAAAGTCAGCACGCACTTGATTGCTGGATTGGGAGAAACTGAAAAAGAAATGGTTGAAACCATTCAAAGATGTGTAGACAGGGGGATTCTGCCAGCACTGTTTGCATTTACACCAATTCCAGGAACTGCTCTAGAAAATAATCCTCAACCGCCAGTCCCAGCGTATAGAAGTATCCAGATTGCCAGATACCTAATTTTCCATGGAATCGCAAGATATGAAAATATGCATTTCGACGAGAAAGACTGCATAAACGATTTCGGCGTTGACAAAGAAGTCATGACTAAAACAATTGAAACAGGTGAGCCCTTCCTCACCTCTGGATGCCCAAACTGCAACCGTCCATACTATAACGAGAAGCCGAGCGGCCCCATCTACAACTATCCCAGATCTCTAACAGAAAAAGAAATAGCCCAAACCCTACGAGAACTGATCATACGTTAAGACAGTTTGTGACCTTCTGTGCCGGATTCAGCTAAAGAATTCTGCCAATTGGTTTTCAGTATTGGAACTTGATGTCAGCTTGTCTTCAATTGCCTTTCTTGTGGTGGACTATTCTTTTTGAATATCAGAAAGGATCTTTTCGTAGAAGTTCAATGATTCTGGATTGATCAATGCATCTCTGTTTGTAACTGGTCTACCATTAAGTATGTTTGAGACTGCACTTTCAACCTTTTTCATGTTGAAAGTGTAAGGAACATCTGGCGCCTCGAAGATTAAGGCTGGAACATGTCGAGGAGAAGCCTCTTCACGCAATGCCCTTTTAATCTTGTTTTTCAAACCCTCTGTTAATTGAAATCCCATAGCAAGTTTGACAAAAAGGATAACGCGCTGATCCCCATGCCAATCCTGCCCTGCAACTAGGCTGTCGGCAACTTCGTCAAATCTCTCTACTATGTTATAAATTTCAGCTGGACCTATACGCACGCCAGAAGGTTTCAAGGTGAAGTCAGATCGACCCAGAAAAGTTATTCCACCCGTGTCGCCATGAATTAAGATCCAATCCCCATGCCGCCAAACACCGGGATAAACACTGAAGTAAGCGTCTCTATACTTTTTGCCATCTGGATCGTTCCAGAAAAAAATTGGCATGGAAGGCGAAGGAGCCTCACAAACGAGTTCTGCTTCTCGATCGATCACTGGATTTCCCTCAGCATCATAAGCCTTAACCTTCATTCCTAAAGCTGGACCCTGCAACTCACCAGCGTATACAGGCTGAATTGGAGTTCCAGCGGCAAAACAACCATTAATGTCAGTGCCTCCGGAGATGGAATTGAAATGCAAATTTTCCTTAATCCACCGATAGACATACTCAAATCCTTCTGACGAGAGAGGCGAACCAGTTTGAGATATTTCCTTTAACGATGATAAATCACAGACTTCTCCAGGGTTTGCCCCTACACTTCTAAGATAGTTAATGTAACTTGCACTACAGCCGAAAATGGTTATTTTCTCATCTTGAACCAATTTCCACAAGGCACTCCAATCAGGATAAAGGGGGTTACCATCATACAACATTACAGTGGCTCCTACTCCTAAAGAGCTTAACAGCCAATTCCACATCATCCAGCTGGGAGTTGAAATGTAGAAAATCCTGTCCTTTCTTTTCAGATCAGTATGAAGTATCAGCTCTTTTAAGTGGTTAATGAGGATTCCACAGGCTCCCTGAACCATACACTTTGGCTTACCTGTTGTTCCCGAGGAAAACATGATGTACACGGGATGATCAGAGGGCAACTGCTCAAACTTGATTTCCAGCGATTCTTCTCGAGAAGTGAAGTCGTCATAAAGTACGGACTTGGGAACGCGTCCAAGGTCAGGATTTTCAGCCATGTAAGGAACTACTACAATTTTTTCTAGTGAGGGAACGCCCTTGGCGATTCTGTCAAGTCGAGGCAAAACGTCAAAAACCTTTCCTTTATACGGATACCCACCAACTGTAAACAACACTTTAGGTTCAATTTGACTAAGGCGATCCACTACTGCTCCTGGACCGAGCTCAGTACCGCAAGAAGACCAGATGGCTCCAATGCTTGTAGTGGCAAGCATGGCGACAGTTGTTTCCATAAGGTTGGGCATATAGGCAGCCACACGGTCCCCAGAAACAACCCCCATTTCGCTTAGCGGTTTAGCCAAACGTGCTACAGAATCATACAATTCCTCATAGGTCATTGTGCCTGATTTCAAAGTTTCTCCTCTGAATATAAGAGCAACGTTGTCGTCTCTATGTCTCAGAAGGTTTTCAGCGAAATTCAATCTTGCCCCAACAAACCACCTTGCGCCGAGAAACTCGCCCAAGTCGTCGACAACCACATCATATCTACGGGAGGCCTTCACCTCTCCAAATTCCCACATAGCCCCCCAGAATTCCGGTATCTTTTCAATCGACCATTTATACAATTGATCAAAAGAGTCAATTTCAAGATCATGTCTTTCATTAACAAAACTGATGAACCGAGTTATATTAGCATGTTTTACACGTTCTTCTGGAGGCACCCAAAGTGGTTTTCTCATCCTCCTCATCCACCTTTAGACATTAGTTTTAAAATGCGCTGCTAAGATAAGGTTTGTGATCATTTCCTTTCCATCCAAGGCGCATAAGTTGATGCGAAGCTTGCCACAGACAAGTTTCTAGCAAGATTCTGCGAGTTGAATAGAGCGGTTATGTTTGGAGTAGTCAGGTGACACGTCAGCGTTGGAGAACCTGAAGGCACTAGAAAATATGACTAGACCCTTACCGCAATTCTATTTTCCAAGGTCTGGCTTCAACTTAGGCTTTTGCCCTGTGACCTTCTCAACGATATTCCAAAAGTCCTCTTCTGTTAAGCCCTTCCGCATTTCCCTCAACAGCTTTTTAATCTGGTAAAAAGTCATTAACATTTCACCCTTGTCCAGGTTCTCCTGTCGCCTCCTAATCATTCTGATTATTTCATCCACTTGCCTTGGAGTTGCCTTAATCGCCCCCAATGCTAAACGGTTCTCAACCAGATATTTCCCTGCCTGCCTGCCCAAAAAAAACATTGTTTCTCTTCCAACCATCTTCGGTGGAAAGGGTTCATATATGAGGGGATGAGCCAACATACCATGAATATGCTTGTCCGAAGCATGTGAAAACGCGTTTTCCCCCACTATCGGCTTGTGAAATTGTATGGGCAACGCGAAGCTTTTCTCAGCCAGTTGGCTGAGTCTATAAAGTTTTTTCACGTTTATGTCTGTATCTACGTTGTAAAGCATCTCTAAGGCTACAACAACTTCTTCCATCGGTGCAAGTCCCGCCCTTTCACCAAATCCAGCTATGCACGTCTGGGGATAGGTTATACCTTCCTCTATAGCCGTTAGGGTGTTTGCTGTAGCCAAGCCGAAGTCGTTGTGACATCTGATGGATAAGGGAACATCTTTCTTGATCAACTGTGAGAGTTCTTTTCTAATGTGGGAAATAAGGTAACGCGTTGATAAAGGTCTTAAGAAACCAACTGTGTCTGCGATTACCAAACGGTCGGCCCCAGCTTTTACTGCGGCTTCAAAAATTTGAAAAATTTCCTGGAAAGGTGTTCTAGAAGCATCCTCTAGAACAAAGCTTACAGTTATACCATGGTTCTTGGCGTATTCAATACTGTCAACGGTTTTTTCTAAAATCTCCTCCTTAGTCGTTTTTTGCATGTACCGCAGGTTCAGATTGTTAAAAGGTGTAAAAACTGAGATTTCCCTTATGCCGCATCCTAAGCAAGCATCTATGTCGCTTCTAATTATGCGGGCTGAAGCAGCTATACTTGCCTGCTGAAAACTCTCATTTGAAATTCTTCTCACAGTGTTTTTGTCCTCTTCTGAAAATCCGGGAAAACCAACGTTTATTATAGCTACACCTACATCATCCATCATCTTAGCAAGCTTAACCTTTTCAACGTAAGTCAGAAAAACCGTTGGAGCCAGTTCACCTTCCCTCAGAGTTTCATCCCAAATAAAAACTTTTTTAGAAAGTCTTGGAGGCAAATTCTTTCTAAAGCGGTTATAATTGGTTATTAATCCTTGAGCCTCAAGTTTCTTGAACACGGTTTTTCTCATTTAGAAGCATTCTCCAGTAAACAAAGAAGGGTACATCTGTTATTTCGCGGTCATTCCATATAAGAATTGAGTTTTCAACCATTTCAAAACCTAAGAACTAGTTCTAGTTTAATGCCGTACAACATGCTCGCGCTGACTTAACAATCCGCACGCAAATATGCTTTTAAGTGATGTGTGGCGTAACGTGGCTTGTGGGATTAGATGTGACAATGGATAAGCCGACGATTGGAATTATCGGTTTGGGTCCTGTTGGGTGCATCTTGGCTGCTCATTTGGCTAGTGGTGGAGTGAATGTGGTTGTGGAGGATATCGCCAAGGGGCTTTTGGTTAAGATCAGGAAAGATGGTTTGCGGGTTTCTGGGATCAGCACGCTATCTGCTCGAATTGACAAAGTTGTGGGTTCGTTGGCTGAATTGGCTGAGTTTGAGCCTGACATTGTTTTTATTTCGACGAAGGCTTGTTTTCTGAAGAATGTTTTGGCTGAGCTTAAGCCAGTGCGTACACTTAGAATGAAGATTGTTAGTTTTCAGAACGGTTTGGATAATGAGTGTGTAGTTGCAGAGACTTTGGGAATCGAGACTGCTTATCGTGTGGTTATCAATTATGCTGGGAATTTTGTTGGTCCTGGGGATGTGAAGATGAATTGGTTTCAACCTCCTAATAATGTTGGCGCTTTTCGAAACGGACTGTACACGACTGATGAGACAACTAGGCACATTGCGGGTATAATGACAAGTTGTGGGTTGGCAACCGAGGAAGCATCAGATGTTAAAAGGCACGTTTGGGAAAAGACGATCTTGAACTCT
>DAOVMU010000021.1 GCA_030630585.1 Candidatus Bathyarchaeota archaeon
GAGACTTCGCGCGGGTGTTCGTCTACGGGCATGTGCCGCCCGAGCAGGAGAACCGCCCCAGCAGCATGTGCCTGGGCCAGAACGATTCGCGGTGGCTGCACGAGCGCGTCCGCGAACACCAGCCGGAAGCGCTGTTTTTCGGCCACCGCCACTACCGCGTGTGGTTCGACATCGACGGCATCCCGGTGTACGGCTGCCGGTCGTGCAACTGGAACAGCAAGGGCGAGCCGGTCGGCTTCCTTCACGTGAAGGTCTTCAATTTCGAAAAGATCATTATGCGGATGCATAACCATGACTGCAATAATTTTTTCATCGTCGTTTTCCACTACAAAGCAGCGTTGAAACACAATTTTTAGATGATTCAGAGTGTGTTCTCTGGCTTCTCTGTAACCCCTCTCTGGATCATCATCATGATCTAAAGCCACCATTCTTGCCACCGTTTCCATCTCCAGCAACCATGTTACGAATTCTAAACATGGATATCACCTCCTCCGATTTTCAAAATCTAATGGTTTAAGAAAGAAAACGCAATAACATTGTGCGCTTGAACGGCGAGTTTGCAGCGATTAGAGCATCTTCATTCGAGTCGGCCCTGCAAAGGAAGTATCAAAAAAATTCTTAATTTAAGATAGAAACTTAACGCAAACTGGCTTGGACCTAAAACATGAAGCCGTGTTCCATTGGTTTTAAGTTTAGTTTTCATATAATGTTCTAGTGAGGCCAGCAGTGAATGTTTGACTTTGTTTCAGTGGGGCACCTTGCCATAGATTCTATTTTCCTGCCAGATAAGAAAACACCTTTCATTGTTTTGGGCGGTTCGGTGGCTTATGCTTCTTTTGCTGCCAGACGCTTGGATGCAACTGTTTCTGTTGTTTCCAAGGTGGGCGGCGATTTTCCCGGTGCATATTTGTGGTGGCTTGAACAAGAAGGCATTAATTTGTCTGGAGTAGTTAAGGTTGAGAGTGCCCAAGCCACACGTTTCGAATTGAAATACACTAATAGTTTATCAAACAGAAAATTGAAGGTAAAGAACAGAGCTCCCTCCATCACCATTGATGATTTGCCAAAATCTCTAAAAGCCAAAACCATTCATATTGCTCCTATCGCTGGCGAAATCACATTTGAAGTTGCCGAGAAACTCAGAAGCTGTGCGCAGTGGTTGTCCCTTGACCCCCAAGGACTTGTGCGAAACTTCGACGAGAAAGGAAACGTTACTTGTGGCTCTTTAACCGACAAGCGCATCCTAGAACTCATTGACATTTACAAATCATCCTCAGATGAAATCAAGACCGTAACTGGCATGTCAACCCAGAAATCAGCTATGAAGGCAGTTCATGACTGCGGCGTCGAAACAGTCATCGTGACTTTGGGCATGAAAGGTGCTCTGCTTTCCCTGGAAGAAACCGTTTATAAGATTCCAGCCTATAAGCCGGACAAGGTTGTTGACCCAACTGGCGCTGGAGACGTTTTCATTGGAGGTTTCTTAGTTGAATACATGCGTGGTGAAACCTTGTTGTGGTGTGCATGCGTTGGTTCTGCAGTTGCTTCGCTTGTCGTGGAAGCTGCAGGCCCAACATATATGGGCAACAAAACAGAGATTTATCGAAGGGCACGCATGCTTTATGAAAAAGAAATTAAGCAATGACATGTATTGTATTGCATTAAAGCCGTTAAGAGAGTGAAACAGGAGCGTTTAACGTTGGGACGTATTGCTAAAGGGGTGAAATGCAGCGTTTCTGCTTGTGGTAAAGAGGCTATTCGCTCAATTTCTGCGGAAAAAGTTAGGTCCGCTGGACTTAAAGTCGGCAGTGGTGAAAGACGCGCTTACTTATGCAAGGAACATTATAGAGAATACAAGAAGAAGACTAAAAAGGAGAAAAAGGTTGAACAGTGGCGATATAAAGGAGTATAAAGGCTCAGGATCGAGACGATTTTATGCGAATATTACAATTACACTCAAACTTCATCAAGTATAAACCCATCCAGAAAGAAATATCTGTGGCTGAGGAATCTTCAAAAGAAGAAAGGCGATTTGAAGAAATTGTTGTCTTGTTCACAGCAGTTGAAGAGGGCGACAACGAAACAGTAGCCAAAAAAGCCATAGACGAAGTTCAAGCTTCCCTAGAGAAACTGAAGGTAAACAGAATTCTAATTTATCCATACGCCCACCTAAGCAGCAATTTGGCAAAACCTGCAGAAGCACTAAAAGTAGTCAAGAAAATGGAAGTTTACGCAAAAGAAACGGGACTGGAAACGTATCGTGCGCCATTTGGCTGGAACAAGCAGTTCACAATTTCGATAAAGGGGCATCCGCTTGCAGAACAGTCACGTGCCATATTGCCAGCTGAAGCGGAAAAGGAAAAAGAAGGAAAGGTTTCAGAAGCAGTGAAAGCTGAGGAAAAACTGAAGTCTTTCTGGTACATCCTTGAACCTGACGGGAAAATGGTGCCGGTCGAAGAATTCGACTTTAGAGGACATGGAAACCTGCAAAAATTCGCAGGATACGAAATGTCAAAGGTTAGGGCAAGCCAACAAGTGCCTCCGCACGTTACTTTGATGAGGAGACTGGAAATAGCTGACTACGAGCCTGGAAGCGACCCTGGAAACCTCCGGTGGTATCCAAAAGGCCGACTAATCAAATCCTTGCTAGAATACTTAGTAACCAATAAAGTGGCAGAGTATGGAGCAATGGAAGTTGAAACTCCAATTATGTATGATTTTCAACATCCGTGCTTGGCAGACTACTTAGATCGTTTTCCAGCAAGACAATACATACTTAAATCAGAGAATAAAGAGCTTTTTCTGCGGTTTGCGGCGTGCTTCGGACAATTCTTAATAGTCCATGACGCTCAGTTCTCCTACAAACAAATGCCACTGAAAGTTTACGAATTAACGCATTATAGCTTCAGAAGGGAACAAAGAGGCGAAGTTGTCGGTTTAAGACGACTGCGAGCATTCACAATGCCAGACTGTCACGCCTTCTGCACAGACCTCGAACAAGCCAAAAAAGAATTCATAACAAGATTCAAATTATGCATGCAAATCCTAGAAGAAATAGGTTTACCCAAAGAAGACTATGAAGCAGGAATACGCTTCACAAAAGACTTCTACGAAGAGAACAAAGGTTTCATTGAATCTTTAGCCGAAATCTTCGGCGAACCAGTCTTGATTGAAATGTGGAAAGAACGTTTCTTCTACTTTATTATGAAATGGGATTTCAACTTCGTAGACAACCAAGGCAAGGCAGCAGCCCTCTCCACCGATCAACTCGACGTTGAAAACGCAAAAAGATACGACATAACCTATGTTGATGAAAAAGGCGAGAAACATCATCCGCTGATTATGCACTGTTCCCCAAGCGGAGCAATTGAAAGATTAGTTTACGCACTGTTAGAAAAAGCCTATAAAGATCAACAGAAGGGCAAACCTCCAATGCTTCCACTGTGGCTTTCACCTACCCAAGTACGCATAATCCCCATGTCAGATAACCACTTTGAGCATTCTGAAAAATTGGCTGATGCCTTAAAGGCGCAAAACATACGTGTAGATGTTGATGACCAAGCATTTACTATGCAAAAAAGGGTTAGAGAAGCTGAAAGAGAGTGGATTCCATACATAATTGTTGTGGGACAAAAAGAGATAGAATCAGACGCGTTCCCAGTGAGAGACAGAAAAGCTGGAAAAATACGCAAAATGAACCTTAAAGAGTTGATAAGCGAGATTAAAGAAACAGTAAGAAACAAACCCTTCAAGCCGCTTCCTCTTCCAAGGCATCTCTCCAAAAGACCACAATTCTACGGTTAACAATGGTGAAAACAACCAGCTTTTTGCAAAAAATATATCAAACATTGACTGGATAAAGTAGACTCATCAGTTTGGAGGAACAAGACCATTGGAAAAAGAATTATTCATCAACATAGACGGGAAATACTATCCAAAATCACAAGCAAAAATCTCAGTTTATGATCACGGACTTCTATATGGAGACGGCGTCTTTGAAGGAATCCGCGCTTATAACAGCGTAGTCTTCAAACTAAAAGAACATATAGACAGGCTGTACCGCTCAGCCCGTGTAATCATGCTCAACATTCCAATGACAAAAGAAGAAATGATAAACGCTGTTTTAGAAACCTTGCGAAAAAACAATTTGCAAGACGCGTACATACGCCTTGTTGTCACCAGAGGCGTTGGCGATTTGGGGCTTGATCCCCGAAAATGCCCAAAACCAACAGTGATAGTCATAACTGACGTTATAAAACTGCATTCAGGCGAAGCGAAAGAGAAAGGAATACGAGCTATGATTGTGTGGGTAAAACGAGACCCAGTGGATGTGACATCCCACGAAGTGAAATCCCTAAACTACCTAAACAGCATACTGGGGAAGATTGAAGCGAACATAGCAGGTTTTGACGAAGCCATATGCCTAGACAAAAACGGTCACATAAGTGAGGGAGTCGCCGAAAACCTCTTCATAATACAAAACGGGAAAGTCATAACTCCGCCAACATCAACCGGCGCCTTAGTTGGAATAACAAGAGGCATCGCTATGAAATTAGCTGAAAAACTAGGATATACAGCAGTTGAAAGCACAATCACGCCCACAGATTTGTTCACAGCTGATGAAGCCTTCTTCACTGGTACAGCCGCAGAAATCATCCCAATAGTAGAAGTCAATAAGCGGATGATAGGCGAGGGCAGGCCTGGACCAATAACACGACGTCTAATGCAAGAATTTGAAAAGATCATCCGAGATCCAAATGAAGGAACACCTATTTACCAGTAAAACTAAGCCAGCAGAAAATAGCCAAAACCTCATCCTTTAACTATTCTTCTCCATGAATTGCTCAACTTCATTGAAAGCCTGCTCAAGAGTTCCAAGTGGTGGAAGAAAGACGCCTCTGAAATGTCCTGACCCGTAAACAGGATCAAAACCTGATCCATGAACGAAAAGAACACCCGTCTGTTTCAAAAGCTCCAAAACAAATTCACGATCAGTTCTCCATTTTGATCCTACTCCGTAGATTCTTGGGAAAACGTAGAATGCTGCTTCTGGTTTCGCACAACTCATCCCTTTCATTTCATTCAGCCTTTTCCACGCGTAGTCTCTTCTCCTCCTAAGCTTCTCAATCATCTTGGCAATGTGATCTTGAGACCCGGTTAAGGCTTCAGCACCAGCTTTCTGAACCGGCGTGTTTGCACATAACCTCACTCTCGCCTCCTTTTCAATGCACTGCTTCAACTCTTGTATCCGATTGGTTTCCTCGTGAAAGTATATGTAGCCAAGTCTCCACCCTGTCATCAAGTATGCTTTTGAAAAGCCGTTTAACCCTATTACCGGAACATCCTTGGCTAAGTAAGCTGTGCTAACAAACTTTTTCTCATATATGATTTGATCGTAAATCTCGTCTGAAATGACCGGAATTCCATTTTCACCTGCCAAATCTATCATCTCCTTTATAACTTTGTCTTCATAAAGTGCACCACAAGGATTATTCGGATTGATAATCACAATTCCACGCGTTTTCTCTGAAATTTTTTTCCGCAGGTCATCAATGTTTGGTTGCCAGCCATTTTCCTCAACAGTTTCGTAAGTTACTGGTTTGCCGCCAAAGAATTTAGCGTACGCAATGTAAGGCGGGTAGGTTGGTCCAGGAAGAAGAATTTCATCGCCAACATCAATAAGTGCTGCCATAACCATCTGGATACCTTCAGAAATTCCCACAGTAACAATAACATCATCAGCGGAAATTTTCACATGATTAACTTTTCTTTCCTTTTCACTTATGGCTTGCCTAAGCTCAGGCAATCCTTCAGAAGGAGAGTAACTGTTCGCTCCCTCTTCGATAGCCCTCGTTAAAGCCTGCTTAACATGTGACGGAGTGTCAAAATCATATGCAACAGGGTCACCTATGTTTAGATAATAGATTTTTTTCCCGGTTTTCGCCAGCTCTTTCGCATGAACAATGACGTCGCGGATAGCGTATTCTATGCTGCGCACTCTTTCAGTAACCTTTACATTAGCCAAGATTGTCATCTTCCAGAATCAGAATGATGTTATCTCTGTAAAGATAAAGCTTATGACACCCACTTCGTAATCTTGAATGTTTGTGACACGCTGAATCCCTCGGCTGTCTGCACAGTGATTGTTAAGTCTTGGTTTTCATAGGGAGTCCAATCCCATGGACAAACTATTGTGACGTTCGCGGCAACAATAAGTAAGTATCCACCTGGAACTAGGTTCGGGTTGACAAACGTTACGTCAATAACCTCGGTTGTGTTTTCTGTCTCAAAAATAATCTGTGTGATTGTCACGTTTTCAGTTGAAAAAATAGTGTTTAGAACGGTCACGTTAACATGCAGAATTGTAGCGGTTGATTTAGCAAAGGTGATTATGTCAGATATTTTTAAATCTATGGAGGGTAAAATTATGTTTTTTGAAGTGCTTAAATCGTCCGCAGTAGAAACCGTAACGGTGACGCTTTCTCCTCTGAAACTTGTCCAATTAAATGTGCAACTAAACTGCCTCTTTTCATCAGCAGGTATCTCCCCAGAAGATGGTGTTATCTCCGTAACATTTTCGTTGAACTTTATCTGTGTGACGTTTATGTTTTGAAGGGAGCATGGCGCGTTTGCAATCGTAACTGAGAATGACTCGGTGTCGCTTAGGTTGAATTTTGCATCCGTTATTTTCCATACAACATGCGATTGTGTTTTAACAGTTTTTTGTTGAGACACAAATTCTTGTTTGGTGTGTGCAGTTACTGTAACATTTATGTCACGATAACTTAGGTCACTCCAGTCCCAAACGCAGTTAAATGTAACAGTTTCATTTGGCGCAAGTTTGTATGGAAGATGCGGATTTACAAGACCTCCGTTCAAGATTTCTGTTTTGTTGTCGTATGCTAAGGCAATGTTTGTTATGTCGACCGGTGTGGTTGATTGAGGTGAATTGAGAATAGTTATGCTGATTTCGTTGCTGTTTGTTTCATCAAAATCGACATCAGTTATCAATAAGAGGACACTTGCAGTTGCATTTGCCTTTTCTTCAATGTAGTAGCCCTCCAACGTTTCTACACGGACAAGAGGATCCACGAGATTTTCCCAATCATATAAACATTGAAACGAAAAACTTTCGCCCCAAGGCAAACTCATCGGAAAAGTAACGTTCTCGTAATCGGGAAGAAGAAAAATATTTTCTTGAGCTTCCCAATTAACATAAACCTTTGTTAACGTGAGATTTATTTTTGATTGAGGAAAATTTCTAATAACAAGATTAAATCGCTTACAACTCGTCGTAGCGTCAAAATTTGTCTCCATATCCAATTTTACATATTCCGTCTTCGCAGATCGTACCGCCCCTGAAACATCCATTGCAGATACATGAACCTTAATGGTTTTTCCAGCAAATCGACCCCAATTCTCAAAACACCTTATCGTCTCGGAAGTTCCTCTTTCAAGGAATATTGGGAACTCTCCTAGATCAGTTTCCGTTACGTTATACAGGGCTCCTTCTCCATCAACTGTGAAATAAATTTCCGTTATGTTTGCTCCAGACGGAGAATGTGAAGGGTTCATGATTGTGACCTCAAAATAATCTGCGTGGTCAACCGGAAAATAAACTTCAGTAATAACCAAAACTACAGTGTCTTCAGGTTCCAAATAGAAGTTTGCCATGACAGACATATATGCTATGATTCCTCCCAAAACTGCAGCACACAACATTAACATTATCAAAGTAAGGGTCGAAACAGCTTTTTTGTTCAGTAGATGCAATCTCAATACCTCCAGTCTTGAATGTTTGTTGTATCTCATATTCTCAGAGATAAATAAGTGTTTCACCAGTTATTCTTGATAGAATAGCTAGTCGCGTGTGTTAACTTGATCATGATATCTTTTGTTTCTTCAGAGTTCTTTGCTCCGAAGACTACTGCTTCTTTGGCTCTGCCACCGCTGCTCCCTTCCCAGCGAAACCTGCAATTTACATTAAAAACTCGCCCAATCCAAGATGTCTAAAAAACTGCATACGCTAGAACATCGAAATATGTGGTCTTCGAAAGTCAAGTTTTATAATAGGTGTTGTGTCCTTTAAAACTCCGTTGGCTTGAGGCATATACATGGTTGAGTATGATGCTGTCATAGTCGGAGCAGGAATTCTTGGTTTATCAACAGCTCACCACCTCAAAAACAGATATGGCAATGCACAGGTCCTAGTAGTGGATAAGCTTAACGCTGCAGGTCAAGCAAATACAGCTAAAAGTGCAGGTGCTTTTCGATGTCTCTTCCACTCGCGCACAAACTTCGCTCTAGCCGACTCCTCTGCCGAGTTTCACAGACATTTGCAAGATGATCTAGGTGTGAACTTAAAACTGCGATGGACTGGCTATCTCTGGCTTTTCGATGAAGAAGGGTACAAGCAGATGCAGCCTGTTCTGAAAGACTTGGCTGGAAAGAGTTTTGAGTGCAAAGAGTACGACAGGAGCGAGTTGGCTGAGAAGTTGAGTATTCAAACGAACTTTAATGGCGATGAGGAAGCACAACTGATGGGTTTAGCAAGTGTTCATAAAGGTGTTTTTATTCCAAAAGCTGGCCTAATTGATGTGGATTCTCTCGTTAAGTTTTATGAGTCAGAATTCCTAAAGCTGGGTGGAAAAATTCAGTATGGCACAGAAGTGAAAAATATTGTTGTGGAGCCACGTGAACCTCTAGGGGTTCCCGGTGAACCGTTTTTTTGGCAAGATTCAAGAGCTGTTGGAGTAGACACTAATCGAGGTATGATTCGGGCAAAGAAGACAATTGTTGCAGCTGGAGCTTGGGTTCCCTTGCTTTTAGACCCTTTAGGAGTTGAATGCCACGTTAAGGCGAAAAAACGGCAGATTTTTTCAGTAAAAGCCAAGACTGACACTTTGAAAAAACTGTTGTGGACAAAAGGTTTCAGTCCCGTTGGTTGTTTGCCATTCACCATTTTACCTAAACCATCAATATACTTTAGACCAGCTCTCGAAGAAGACGCTTTTTGGCTTAGTTACGGCGACGAGTTCCCAAGAGCCTTTCAAGTTGAAGAGAATCCACAACCGGAAGAAAAATTCTATCAATATGGAATCTACCAAGTTTTGGCGAAGTATTTTCCACAGTTTAAAGATTGTCAACCATTTTCCTCTTTTGCTGGTTTGTACGCAATTAACACTTTAGACGGTCAACCAGTAATCTTTGAAGAAAACGATTTGATGGTTGTGGGAGGAGCCAGCGGAAGCGGAATTATGAAGGCGGACGCTATTGGCAGAATTGCAGCGGCGCTCTACAGCGGCGAAGAATACGCAGTTCTTTACGGGGATAGAAAGTTCAAGGTCAGCGATTTAAGTCTAAAAAATAGGAACGTAGAACCAGAAAAGCTGGTAATCTAATGTTAGTTGTGCCAAGTTTTATTTAGGTTTAAGTAAATAGGTAAACCTTCCCTGTAAAAGGTGAGAAAACATGTATGGTTGGAACGGTTTGTTCTTACGTGTTAACTTAAGCAAGAGTAAGGCTGCTTCAAAAAAGTATGATGCAAAGCTTGCCAAAAACTTCCTTGGCGGAAGAGGTTTTGCAGCTAAAATCTTGTGGGATGAACTTAAGCCCGGAACTGATCCATTGTCACCTAAAAACAAGCTTGTGTTTGCCGCTGGTCCCTTGACAGGTTTCGCATTGCCCAGCAGTAGCAAGCTTGTTGTTGCAGCGAAAAGCCCATTAACTGGCAGTTACGGAGATGGAAACATTGGAACGTTCACCGCTGTTCAAATGCGTGAGGCTGGCTACGACGCTGTTATTATTGAGGGAAAGGCGAAAAAGCCAGTTGTCCTGCTTGTTCAAGACGAGCAAATCGAGTTTCTTGACGCTGGAGACTTGTGGGGTTTAAATTCTTTCAAAACCGAAGGCATACTTAGAAAAGTTTATGGACGGACGGCTGGGGTTCTCACCATAGGTCAAGCTGGAGAAAACCTTGTAAAGTTTGCTAACATTGTGTGCCAAGAAGGACGGGCTGGAGGAAGACCTGGAATAGGAGCGGTTATGGGTTCTAAGAATTTGAAGGCCGTTGTAACAATAGGTTCTGGCAGTTTACCTGTTGCACATCCAAAAGAATTGAAGAAGCTAGGCGCAGATGCCTACAGAGAGATCTTAACTAAGCCTCCCTACGCTTTTTGGAAGCGGCAGGGCACAATGATGACCATTGAGTGGAGCCAAGAAAACAGCGTTCTCCCAACATACAATTATCGTGAAGGCGTTTTTGAAAAGGCAGATGCCATCGGCGGTTTTGCCATGGAGAAAATAACAAGTTCTCAGCGTGGATGCCCCAAATGCAACATGACATGCGGCAATGTTGTTAAGGATTATTATGGGAGAGAGTCGGAGATCGATTATGAGAACGTTGCTATGTTGGGTTCAAACATTGGTTTAGGCAATCTAAGAAGGGTTGCGGCTTTGAATAGAGCTGCTGACGAATTCGGCTTAGACACAATTTCTTTAGGTAACGTTCTTGGTTTTGCTATGGAGGCTTCTGAGAAAAGATTGATTAAAGAAAAAGTTTCTTGGGGCAAAGTCAAAGAGACCAAGGCTTTAATTGAAGACATTGTCTACCGGCGCGGTTTAGGTGACATGCTTGCTGAAGGTGTTCGTTTTGCAGCTGAAAAAATCGGAGGAGGTTCAAGCCGATGGGCTATGCATGTGAAAGGCTTGGAAGTTTCAGGTTATGATTGCCACGCTGCTCCGGCTATGGCGTTAGCTTTCGCAACCAGTTCCATTGGAGCCCACCACAAGGATGCTTGGGTTATCTCTTGGGAAATGAAGGTTGGACGCGAAAGTTATAGTAGCGAAAAAGTTGACAAAGTCATAGAATTTCAACGTATCCGTGGAGGAGTTTTCGAAGCTTTGACAGTTTGTAGGCTTCCATGGATTGAGCTTGGCTTCGAGCTTGAATGGTACACAAAATTCTTACATGCAGCAACGGGCTTGGAAATGACCTGGAAAGACTTGAACATGATTGCAGACAGAATATACACTTTGATTCGAGCCTTCTGGGTACGTGAATTCGGCAAAGACTGGACTAGAAAAATGGATGTTCCACCAGCAAGATGGTTCAAAGAACCACTAACTAAAGGTCCAATGAAAGGGGCTAAGCTTGACTCAGCCAAATATGATGTTATGCTGAGCAAGTATTACCAGAAAAGAGGATGGGACGAACGAGGAAGACCAAGGATAACAACCCTGAAAAGATTAGGATTAGAAGATGTCGCTAAAAAGCTGAAAAAACACGTAAAACTATACAATTGAAATCGCCTAGAATTCCATGCATAAAAGACAAAAAATGGGTATGGTGCTGTTTCGTAGCTTAATATGCTCTGGCGAAGTAAACTACTTCTTTTCCTTCTTTATGGCAGTATATACAGTTTGAAAATAGTTCTTCTTTTTCGAAGGGTATTAGTCTAATGGTTGCTCCGGCTTCTTCCTTTATTTTTTCCTCGCAAGTTGGGCTGGAACACCAGCATGTTCTAATGAATCCTCCTTTCTTTTTCAAAGCTTTTTTGAATTCGTCGTAGTTTTTCACTGTAGTGATGTTGTTTTCTAGAAAGTTTTTGGCTCTGTTGAAAAGGTTATTTTGAATCTCCTCAAGCAATTTGTTTACAACATCCAGCATCTCCTCTTCCTTGATGGCTTCTTTTTCGAAAGTGTCTCGTCTAGCTAAGGTTAACTGCCTTTGCTTTATGTCTCTTGGGCCAATCTCTATTCTTATGGGCACACCTTTTAGTTCCCACTCGTTGAATTTCCAGCCTGGAGTGTATACTGGTCTGTCGTCAAGAACGGCGGATATTCCGTTTTCCATAAGTTTGTTTAGTGTTTCCCCAGCTTTTTCCAGTATTACCTTTTTATCAACGTTTTTGTAGGGTATTGGAATTATTACGACTTGCACTGGAGTGATTTTCGGAGGTAATACCAGTCCTCTGTCGTCGCCGTGAACCATAACTAAAGCCCCTATTAGTCGTGTGGATATACCCCAAGATGTTTGCCAGACAAAGTGTTCCTTTTCATCCTCTCCGATAAATTTGATGTCGAAAACCTTGGCGAAATTCTGTCCAAGATTATGTGAAGTTCCCATCTGCAGTACTCTTCCGTCCGGCATTAGTGCCTCCACAGCTGTTGTGTATAGTGCTCCGGCAAATTTTTCGCTTTCAGTTTTCTTTCCTATGAGCACAGGAATTGCCAAGTAATCTTCCATTAAGTCC
>DAOVMU010000059.1 GCA_030630585.1 Candidatus Bathyarchaeota archaeon
AAAGAGCGGAACTCTTGGAAAGCACCGCTTTTATTTACCATTTGTGTTGACTCTCACAAATTCGAACTCATCATGGCTAGAAGGAATTGGAAGTTGGTAACCAACGATCTCACATTAATGCTCTTTGGAATTCAAGATGCGGCGTTAATGGCGGAAAACATGGTTATTGCAGGAAGAAGTCTGGGACTTGGAAGTTGCTTCCTTGGAGGTGCACCTTATAGAGCTGAGAAAATCGCAGATGAATATGACCTGCCTAAAAGAGTGTTTCCTCTGGTACAGTTAGTAATGGGTTATCCAGCTGAAGACCCACCGACACGCCCACGATATCCTTTGGAATTCACTCTTTTTCAAGATAAATATCCTAAGCTAGATCAAAGTACGATTTCAAAAGCTATGCAGAAAATGGATGAAGGATATCTTGCTCAAGACTACTACCGCAATCTAAATGCAAAGATACCGTTAGAAGGGAACCGTGAAGAAACTTTCACGTTTGACAATTACAGTTGGACAGAACACATTTGCAGAAAGTGGGGACAATGGCATCCAGAACCAAAGGACCTGCTCGAACAATTTGAAAAACGTGGCTTTTGCATTACCGGAGAAAAACCGAAATAAATGCATCATTCGCGCATGAGGCAATTGCAGACTGCCTAAAGATTTAGCAATAGCGAAAACATCAGACACGGTAGTAAGAACGAGTTGTGGGCAGCTGCAAATTACTACATTGAAAACAAGTTTACTCATCCATCAGGCTTACGTAATTGCAACAATTGTCTGAACAAATCGATTTGATGAAGGCGTCGCCATTCCTGTAATCCTTTCAGCATTTTCAGCAATAACGTGGTCCATGGCTTTAGGCTTCAAAATGCTCAAAGAACGGTCACATTCAAGCAACAAATGCAACATTCTCAACGTTTCGTGAAACTAGGTTGCTCTACTTCGATATGCTTCGAAAACTGTAAACGCTTTTATCAATTGGGCTTGCTATAAATCCATGGGAAAAAATGGCATCTGAAGGCAACAGCAGAAAATCCAGTGAAGGTAGGTCAAGCATTGAAGAGTTAAGTAGAAAGCTTGATTTGATAATGGAGAGGCTTGAAACTCTAGAAGCTTTCATAACTAGTAATCCGGAATATTCTGGATTAGCCCCGTATCTTCGCATGACTCACGTGGGCGTAGGCTTGTACGGTGAACCGCTAAAAATTGCAACACGACTCAAAACTGCTGAGAAATATCTACGGAAAACATGGATCGCCCAAGACGAGATCTCAAGATGTATAATTCAAGCACTAGCTTTGCATGACAGACTAAATATATCTGCAATCGCACGCCAGGTTCGAAGGATGCGGGGAAAAGCTTCAAGGAGAATTATAAGAAATAGGCTTCAGCACTTGAAAAAGAAAGGCATAGTCAGACGTGCTGAAGGGCACAGAAACGCTTACGAACTTACAGAGTGACCGAACAGGTGGTCACTTTTTCCCATAATAAATAACAAGAATGCTCAGACTCTTAACTTAAATAGGTAACATGAAGAGAATGCGCACGTGTAAATGGAGGTGAAATGGAAATGATTGATGAAGAAAAAAAACATAGGAAGAGTAAATGGGAAGAGGCGGAAGAAGTCGAAGCCATACTTGGAGTTGTATCTAAAGAGGTACCTGCACTAATCAAGGGCATAATTGGCTCAATATTCTCTGAAGAAGCTGGCAGAGACATGGGCAAAGCAGCCGGAGCATTCTACAAAGAACTTAAGGAGAGCGGAATGCCAGACGAAACAGCAGTAAAAATGACTGAAAACTACATCAGCGTATTCACAAGCCTGGGAGACATAATGAAAAAGTTCAACATAGGCGAGAAAACCTCTTCCGACATAGAAAAAGAAATAGAAAGAAAACTTAAGAAGAAACTTGCAGAGAAAGGCTTAACAGAGGAAGAAGAATAACTTCCTCTGTCCCATTTTCGGTGAAAAAAAATGAAAAGCTTAACCATAATAAAAGCTGGACTACAAGTATCCAAACTAGGTTTGAGTGTACTTCTTATTTGGATGACTCTAGACTGGAAGGTTAGGAAGGCAAGGAATGCCTTCGAAAAAGAACTTGTTAGAGCTGGAATGCCAAAGGAGACCGCCAAAGAACTCGCAAAGAAGTACTCTTCAGTAAAGGACGAAGTCATGAAGCAACTTTGGGGTTCCGTTGGAAAGTTTCGAATGTAAAGTATAAACGCTGCCACTTTGGAAATTTCAAGCTTTAAATGATTGAATTGCTTAAAGCAATTAAAAGCTTGAATTGTTGCTGACGGCTTTGGTGTGTGTAATTGACGAGCCAAGACATGAGATCTTCGACGACTGAAGACTTGAGTAGAAAGCTGAACCTAATTATGAAGAGACTTGACACCTTAGAAGCTGTTATTCTAGAAAACCCGGAGTATGCAGAGTTAGCTACTTTCCTTCGTCTGACAAGGGCAAGTGTAGGTCTGTACGCCGATCCTTTGAAAATGATGATTGATTCAAAACTTACTGACAGCTCTATGAAACATGAACCTATCCCTCGTGTACAAGCAAGCCTGATTCTTAAGGCAAAGAAGGCAAGAGTCGGCGAAGACGTAAACCTGAAAATGGAACTCGTCAATTCGGGAAAGGCACCAGCAATACTGATCAAAGTTGAGGAAATCCTTCCCTCAGGTTTTGAGTTAGTTGCCAAACCCAACTACTATCGCTTTGAAGACTCATATCTGGACATGAACAGAAAAAGGCTCAATCCACTAATGACCGAAGACATCAGATTAACCCTAAGGTCGTTTGCCAAAGGCACATTCGCAATAAAGCCAAAAATAATCTACATAGACGCAACTGGACATCAAATGTCCTTTGAGCCCCAACCGGTAACAATAAACATTTCAGAAATTATCCTTCCGGGTCACGTTAGCACGGGATACCACGATCTCGATAGCTTACTTCTCGGCGGGATACCGGAAAACTACACAGTCATATTGACCTCGCCTTCATGCGACGAAAAAGACTTGCTGATCAAAAAGTTTCTTGAAACAGGAACGAAAAAGGGCCAAATCACCTTTCACGTCACCATAGAAGCGCGTGGAGTGGATACCCTAATAAAAGATTTTCCGACAAACTTCTACCTATTCCTCTGCAACCCCCAAGCAAACAAAATCATCAAAACATCACCCAACATATTCAAACTGAAGGGCGTGGAAAACCTCACTGACATTAGCATTGCACTAAACAAGGCTTTTCAAGGACTGGACACATCAGTAACGGGCCCGAAAAGGGCTTGCATCGAAATCATCTCAGACGTTTTGCTGCAACATCACGCCGTTCAAACCAGAAGATGGCTCACTGACATTATCCCTGAATTCAAATCAAGAGGTTTTACTACTCTAGCTGTAATGAATCCTCAGATGCATTCTCCACAAGAGGTCCATGCAATCCTCAGCCTATTTGAAGGAGAACTCACCATCTTCGAAAAGGAAACAGAAAAAGGCTCGGAGAAATTCCTAAAAATCAGGAAAATGCACAATCAGAACTACCTAGAAAGCCAACTACCTCTCAAAAAAGGAAAACTGCAAACATGAAAGAAGGAAGCGGGCACTAGCCAGAAGTTGCTAAATGTTCATGTAGTGTAAATCTGAGAACAGCAAAGCGAAGAAAAAGCTACGTCATAACCAAGTTTTTCCGCGAATCTTACTGCTTCTTCTGTTGGAAAGGCAATAGCGTTTACTCCAGCTGTCAAGGCTAGAATGTCTGTTTTTATTCGATGTTTTCCCTTCGGTCGCATACATCCAAGAGCTAAGGGTGTTTGCGGAAACATTAACCTCGCAGCTGCGATTACTTTGGTTATGTCGATTGGTTTTGGTGGTGCAACATTCTCCATTTCTGTTCCACGTATGGACATAAAGGCAATTATGACTAAAGCTGAAGGCTCATATTTAGAAATCATTTTCAAAGCGTGCAGTTCGCCTCTCAACTTGCCGTAGTGAAGCCCAACAATGACATGGGGCACAAAGGCTATACCAGTTTCATGCAGTGCCTTTAAAGAATCTTCGTAAGCCTCAACTGTTGTATTCAGCCCATAAATCTCTCTTATCGTTTCATCCGACCCGATTACATCTATTAACGCAGCGTCAACCCCAGCGTCTCTAAGCCCTTCAGCTGCGTTGAAATTGATTATGCCTGTATGAACAATCACAGTTAAACCCAACTCGCGTTTAATCTTCTCAATTACACCGATGAATTTCCCAAGTGGAACAGAACCATCTGGTAAGCATCCGCCGCTCACTAGGCAGCCCAGAGCTCCCTGACGCTTAAGCTGCATACACAACTCAAAAAGCTTCTCAGGCGTAGTAGCTGAATACATTGAACTTAAAACCTCTCCACCGCAATGCTTACAGTTTAATGCGCAGCTCTTGCCAGTCAGTGAGATTGTTGGAAAGTCTGCAGGTGAAGAACGGTAGTAACTTGTCTTATAGTACATAAAGCTTGGGGCATAAAAATGAATTTTCTTTCCAAAATTTTTTAATCTGACCTTTCGAGCTTCCTTCAGATTCTCTTCAAGCTCTTCTTCGTTGTTTGCAGCAAAAACTCTTTTTATATAGTTCTCGATTGTTCTAGTCCCCAAAGTCGCTCCTCTATGAGAAGCATATAAAGCCGATTTTCCACTTTAATGTATCTAAAGTGTGTGAGATGATTGCAGGCGAGGGATTTCCTGAGAAGATCCGTGATTGCTCAGATATTAACCTAATGAAATATTGTCTCAGATAATTTAGCATTTTTGGTGGGGCTTGCGGGAGATACCCACACAGCCAAGGTTCTCCAAGCGGTTTTGAATTTACATGTGTAAACTGAGAACCGTGTTATGAAAAAATGAAATTTTAAGGCGGGGGGGAGAGCGTAATTTTTTCATGGTTAATATACACGATGGGAAACCATAATAGGGTTTACGTGTTTGTTATGAGCCAATAACATTCACTCCCAACATCAAAGACACTCTCCCCACCCCATAAGAAAACTCGATTTCCATAAAATTCCATCAAAAAACCTGAAATTTTTAAACAACAGTAACATACACTCCCCAGTCAACCTGCAGAAAAAAGTTTTTCGGCTTGTTTTAATGAACACATGGATTCTATCTGAATGATTAATGAATTATCCCACACCTTCATCTTAATTGATTAGGGGGTTACGCTTCTGAATAACTTCTAATCAATTGCAATTTGCTGAACTGTTTACCTCCTTTTGTAAGCTAGGAGGGGCAAGAGATTTCATTAATTAATCAGGACTTACATAACCCCTGTTAGGATTTCTAAATCGGCATGACATTTCATCATGAGAACTTGCTAGTCAATTGGGGTTAACTAGGCACTTCATGAAAACAAGCAGGTAGTCACTTTGTATTGAGAACTAATTCCTGGTATTTTCTGCCAAGAGTGTGTATCGAAAGCATCTTTCCAGTTGTCGGATCTAAAACTACATTCCCAAACAAGAGGTCGTAAGCATGTTGCGGTGAGTTCCAATCTGAAGAGGCGAAGTTTTCGCCCTTAACATACCATTGTTTTCGGAATCGACTTTTGCCGGATTCCTTCTCCGCTTTGGAGACAAGCGATAAGGCTTCAAGAAAATGAAAACCTCGATAAGTAGAGCTGAGTAGAATTGGTTTTTTATGGTGTCTGCAGCGGAGTTCATTGTACTGTTTCCAGAGGTCATAAACGTAGACTCTGCTTTTGGTTTCCAATTCGTCACGAGTGAATGCGAAAAATGATAAGAACTTTTTCATAAGAACACCTCTAGATACAATATGATGGTTTTTCAGTTTTAACTGTAAGATCGTCCTCTCTCGCGGGCTCGATCGAGTAGGGCCATTCACCGATCAAGTTGAACACATCTGCGACATCATTCCTTAACGCGAGAAAAGCCTCGTGCAACCGTTCCAGATCCTTCTTAGGCAATCTTTCCCAAGCTATGTTTTCAATCATGAGAAAAGCGTTGAGCTCCCGGATCATTTCCTTTTTGGTTTTGCTTTTCATTCATGTTTTCTCCACTTTTTGAAGTTTCTTGTCCACTTTTCCATTCTCTGAAGCGCAAGATTATTGCTGAACATAATGATTTGCTCAGCTGTCTTTTCATCCACGTTAAATTTTTCCATGACTTCTTTTGTAAGTTCCGACGTCCTCAACGTCTTCAACTGGTCGACGCCACCACTCACTTTTTTCCCTTCCTCAGAGACTTGATAGCCTCTTTAACTTGCTGCCAGTGACCTTTGCAGAATCCGAAGTCTTTAGTGAAAACTTCAGCCTTTTCCGTGCACCCTTTAACATCACATTCTTTTACTTCATTCATTTTCTTCGTCAGCTCGTGGGGCGCGGATAACTTCTAGCAACATGGCTTTAACCAAGTCACCTTTCTGAATGTCATGAAGCTCGCAAACCTCCCTTTGCAACGGAATATACAGCGTTCTCGAGTGCCGACGCACCGCATAAAGGCTTACATTCCAGATTTTTTCTCGTTTCCGAGCTCTCAAACCGTGTTTTTTCTCTATTTTAGACCTCTCCACCCTGGTTCACATCTCCTGTTGACATTTGACAAGTAACAAGTTGTCTAAAGTATCATTGCTAATATACGAGAAACAACTGTAAACCTGCCAACACGGACTATTTGGATCAGAATTGAATGGTTGTAGTATGGTAATTCGTGATTTTTGTCCAAGGATAGGAATGCCAGCTTTAAATCCCATCATTTTCTATTTTCTTCCTTAATCTTTCAACTAGTTTTTCTAGGCCCTTCAACTCGCTGAAATTTTGCCCGATATTTGCGGCTGCCTTCTTCACATTCTCGAATAGTTCTGAAATGTACTGGAGCCGTTGCTTCCGCGCTTTTTTGTCGACTAGACCTGCTGCCAGTAGATTGCCTTTCCTGTCGCGGTAGACGTCGCTGAGCTGCTCGTTAATTAAGCGTTGCACTTTCTCGATGGCTTCCAGTATTTTTTGGTAGTAATCACGTGTAAGTTGCGCTGCTTGCTCTTCTGAAGGCAGATGGCTTTGCCACACAAAGATTTTCCCAGGAATTTTCTGTGCCAGCGACAGAGCTTTAGGGGTGTCAGGTAAGTAGTAGACAGATTCCGTATTTTGAACCGCTCCAAACTTTTTCAAAGCTCGGATAACCCTTTTGCGAGTGGTACTCTGGCTATTGGGAATATCATAAACTATCAGTATCCAATTATGCTCAATTTGTCTCACTCGGGACATCTTAAACCACCATCAGCCTTTCACCCAATAGAAGTTTCCTATATCGTCCTTTGCGATTAATTCCTCAGTTATGAAATGTGTTATACGCTCTTCAGCCTCTTTAGGTGTGAATCCTAACTCGATTATCCCCTTGCGTAGCTTGTCTTTTGTGAACACTTGTTTTAGGTGTGGTCTTACTTTTTCGATGGTTTCTTGAAGTGAGGGTTTAGTTGACAACTTAAAAAGTGGAGATTGCGGTATTTTTTGATTCTGTGTAATTTCCTTACTGCTTTTAAAGAAAGAAGGCTTAATATCATCTAACAAGATATTGCAGAAATGACCGCTGATATTTAGGAAAAAGTTTTCATATATCTCTTCACTTGAAACTTCATTGCTTGAAATAAAATTCTTCTTAATTATTACCCCATTTTTCTGCAATATCTCTTTAGTCTGTTTTAGCCAATCTTTAAAGGATTTAAGGCTGAAAATATGGCATAATTCCTTTTTGCCGTATTCTCCGCTTTTTTCTTTTATAATACTCAAGAGGTTTCGCCGTTTATCTTCTGAGTCAGGGTTCTTTGTCATGTAACCAACATCGGAAAGAAAGTCGATCCAAGCTCTAATTGTTCTATCTGATTTTTTCAGAGTAAACTTACTGTTCCATTTATCCACTAAATCTTTAACATGGAATACTGGTTTTTTTTTCGCAACCTCTTCGACAACTTTGTGGAAAAATTTCATGATTTGACCTGAACTTGAGGTTTCAGTGGTCTCCTTAACCTTATCCCATAAAGTTATAATAAAATCGTAGTCTTC
>DAOVMU010000020.1 GCA_030630585.1 Candidatus Bathyarchaeota archaeon
CTTACGTTCAGCCTCAAGCCTGGTCACCAAATCCTCCAGTGCATCTTGAAAACCCTTAAGATCCTCCTCAGCCGTTTCAAGCATTTCTTGAGGATTTGTGTCAAGCAACTCACAAACCCTACCCAACCTTCTAACAGCCACTTCAGCCGTGATGGGACTCCCCCTAGCAAGGTTAGTGTGCCAACGAACAAACGTGGGGTATTTCTCAAAAGCCGCATACTTAAGTCGGCGCGGGTGAGAGCGAGCACCTGAATCTTTTTTAGACATAAATAAATCTATAAGAATGGGCGTTAATAAAAGTATCTGCACCTAAAAAGTGGCGGGCCCGAGGGGATTTGAACCCCCGGTCTCCGGCTCCGAAGGCCAGCGCCTTAATCCAGACTAGGCTACGGGCCCAAAATACAAGTAGCAACGAAACAATTAAAAGAGTTTCGAAAAATCCTTAAAAACAGTTAAGAATTTATAATATTCAGTGCCGCAAGGGCCGGTAGCTCAGCTTGGCTGGAGCGTTCGGCTGATAACCGAAAGGTCGAGAGTTCAAATCTCTCCCGGCCCACCAATTCCAGAGCATCAATGAATTTTTGCATGTAGACTTACTATATCACACTTCATTATAGTCGTTGGTAGTTTTCAGCTAGCGATAGGAGTTCAAGAAATCTCTAAATCGTGCTAGCCCTGCTTCAAGAATTTCAGTTCTGCAGTCATAGCCAATTCTCAAGTATCCTTCCATTTCAAAACAGGAACCTGGAACAAGTAAAACCCCTTTCTTCCTAATAAGATCTAAACAAAGCTTTTCTGATTTCACATTAAGCCTATGCTTAAGAAAAGCAATACTTCCAGCGTTTGGAGGAACCCAGCCAATCAGCTGTTCACTTTTGACCCAGCGCTCAAGAATGAGTTGATTGGCACGGAAGATTTCCAAGTAACCTTCTAAGATTTTATCTAGATGTTTCAAAGCCAAAGAGGCGAGCGCATCATCAACCAATCCGTTACTAATCGTCGTATAATCTCTATGACGCAAGCATTTTTCGATGATTTGTCTGTCAGCACGCTATCAAAGGCAAAGAAGCGCACGAACTAGTGAAAAACTCGTTTCAACTATTCGTTTCTGAAGCTAGTATGCTTCGGAGCTGTTTTCCTTCGATGTTCCCTCCACTTATAACAGCAACTGATGTTTTTCCCTTGAACACATCATTGTTTTCTATTATTGCTGCAATCGCTGTTGCTGCTGCGCCCTCAACTATTTGCTTTTCTTTCTTCCAGAGTAGATAGATCGCTTTCCTTATTGTCCTCTCCTTAACCAACAAGAAACTATCAACATAAGTTTGGACAATTCCAAACGTGATAGATCCCTTCTCAATACCTCCAAACAAGCCATCTGCGACCGACTCGCTCATTTCCACGTCAACTATTTTCCCAGCTTTCAACGATTCATACATAACCGGCGAAGCTTCGGATTGTACTCCTATAATGTTTACGCTCGGTTTGATGCTTTTCACGGCAAGGGTGATTCCTGAAATCAAGCCTCCACCACCCGTAGGCACTATTATTGAATCGACACCGGTGACATCCTCAAGAATTTCCAGTCCAATAGTTCCTTGTCCAGCAATAACGAATTTGTCGTTGTAAGGAGAGATATAGGTCAACCTTTCTTTTTTTGCTAGATCTATCGCTTTCTGCTCAGCTTCGTCGTAAACATTTCCGTACAGGAACAGTTCTACGTTGTACTTTCTAATCTTGTCAATTTTCACTTTCGGTGCGTTGCAAGGCACTACTATTTTTGCATGAATTTTCAGGTTTTCCGCGCTGATAGCAACTGCTAGACCGTGGTTTCCTGCGGATGCCGTAATAACCCCACGTTTCATTTGTTCAGCACTCAAATGCAACATCTTGTTAAAAGCTCCTCTTATCTTGAAAGAATTGGTTATCTGCATATTCTCAAGTTTCAGGTAGATTTCTCCGTTACAGAGACTGCTTAAGAATTGCGAATGCACTACGGGTGTCTTCTTGATCAAGTTCCCTATTGATTTCCTTGCGTCGTTTATGTCTTGCAGGTTTACCATATCATAGCTCCATTGAAGCTGCAGGTCCTTGTTAGCTGGTGACAATAGTTCAAGAAGTCATACACGCGATAAAAGTTTTAATTCTCAGAAGTGTCTTAGTCTTAGCTGAGTGTGGAAAAATCAAAGGCAAAATCAGTAATGTAGGATATGTCAACAGGATCAGAGACAATCTTTTGAGAATTAAGAGAAGAGAACTCTTACCATTGTATGAAAATTTAAAATCAGCCAACTGTGTTGTCTGCGGAGGATCTGGTCGGTCACTACACTCCTTGAACGCTGCGATGAGTCAACTCGCAGTGAGTCAGATAGGATGGAGAAACAAGGTTGTGTTGACTCCTGACGATCCAGGCTTTCCTGGAAAAAACATGTACGATGCGGCTACTGAGCTTGAGAGACGATATAAAAAAACCTTGCTCTTGATTAACTCTGGCAGTGGCCTTTCTGATGACCCCCTAACAATGGTGCAAGATTTGGAGAGATATATTGAAGACAAGAAAACATCACGGTTTTCTGTAGGGCTTATAACCTCCAGTTCGAACTCGCCGATAGCCCAGACAGTTCGTAAACACGGACACGTAGTTCACTTGAAAGGAAGAGGAAGATTGAAGCCCTCCTTTGAATACAGCGAAATAGGCATCATGGGTGACATGTTCGAGCTTGGACGCCTACTCATTTTGTGCATGATGAATGAAGAAGTTTTCCGAAATCTAGATGTGAACGAAGTGTTTAAACTCTGCGAGGAAGAATTGGCCAAGCTAGGTTCCATAATCGACTCGAATGTAGAGTCAGAGACTTACACGCGCCTCGTTGATATACTAGAAAGACGCACCAACGTGTTTCTAGGTGGCAAGGGAACAGCAAACGAGATCGTCAAGATGACAGCTGTGAGACTTTTTCACATCAAAGGATTCCTAGGAGACAACGTCTATATAGCCAGAGGCGTGAATGCTCCGCATCCAAGAGCTGGAGATCTCGAGATACTTGTGTCATTTTCCGGAGAAACTAAACCTGTTATTATCTGGCGCGACACCTTCAAAAAACTAAACGGAATAGTCCTGACCATCACGGGAACAAAAGGATCCACCTTAACCCAAAAATCAGATTTCCAAATAACCCTCGAAGAAGAAGCCAAACTGGGTCAACCTAGAAGGTTCTACATGAGAGCCGCATATGTACTGAGCCCATTACCAGTCAAACTGACTGAAAGACTAAGTGAAAGAGGGCTAAAGCTGCCAGAATACATGATCAAATGGTACCACTCTGTCACGCAGTAGAACCACCACAACGTTTTGGCTGTCTGTTGCGGCTTCATGGAACCTTGCTCTTGGAGCACGCTTCTTTCTTTCCCAGTCCGAGCGTTTGAAATGAACGACGTCAAGATTTTCGGAAAGCAGAAAAAAATTACAGTTTTAGGGGGTTCAATGGGAAGTGTTTGGGATAAAAGTTGAATCCTCTGTCACGTGGAGATATCTCCCACAAAACTCCTCCTTTTTTTATCTAATGAGTGGAGATCTTCTGGCGCACGCAAAGCGTTGATTTCAGAAATGGGTACTCTCAAAAAAGGGTATGATAGGAAAACTGTGTTGTCTGTTTATTGTATCTCCTATGTGGTTAATGATTTTTTGGCTTGTTCTTTTAGTTCTCTAATCTTGTCTACCGTCGGCATGACTTTGTGAAAGAGATCTTTACGGGCTTGGATTCCCTCTTTGATAAAGAACGCTGCAGCTTCAGATCTGCTCTTAAAAGCTTCTACTTCAACTAGAGCATCAATCTGCTTGAGGTCATCATCGTTCAATCGAGTCATCACCACATTACCTCGACCTCCGAGATGTTTGCCTAATTTCATGAGAACCTTCTCTTTGACTTTTTCAGAATCTTCACCTTCAGGACAAAGCATCTTTATAACGTATTTTTGTGGTTTTCCAGATTCACTTTCGCAGCACGCGTCTAGATCTTCTTCGTCTACATCCTGTTTCTTATCCATCAATCTCACCTTACTTACTTTCTTCACATATCACGTATTTTGTAATATGTAATACAGATACTTAAATCTTTCTGTGTCCACGCACTAGT
The DNA here is from genome assembly GCA_030630585.1 of Candidatus Bathyarchaeota archaeon. GTDB lineage: Archaea > Thermoproteota > Bathyarchaeia > Bathyarchaeales > Bathycorpusculaceae > SOJA01. Next base: position 4,137 of record DAOVMU010000020.1, read on the forward strand.
GAACTACTGTTACTTCTAGCTTTGAGAGATCGATTTCAATGCTGTCTCCAACCGTCACTGGAAGCAGCGAAGGAGGGTATTCCGGACAGCCCCACTAACACCTTCGAAGGTTTCGAAGTCCCATAATGCATTGCAAACATCACAAACCAAGTATTTTCCTTCATCAATGTGCATGTTGAAGCCGCCGCTCAGCTCAGCACGCTTGTGAAGCGCCCTATCAGCTAGTCCCACCTTGTCAAGTGCCTCTTCCGCCAAATCCCTGTGCTTGGCCATAGCTACGCCGGAAAGATATAGAGGAAGCATCACATTCTCTAAAGCAGTTAAGTAGGGTATCAACTCGATAGTTTGGAAGATGAAACCGATGTTCTCTCTTCTAAATTTCACCCTTTGACGAGATCTCATCTTGTAGATAGACTGACCATCAATCGTTACTTCGCCTTCCGTAGGTGTTAGTAGCGACCCAATTGTGTAAAGAAGAGTTGACTTTCCACTTCCGCTGGGGCCCATTAGTGCCAAGAAATCGTCGTCTTCGACTTCGAGGTCCACATTATTTAGGGCGACAACGCGCGCGCGTACTCTTGAACCACGCCTTTTTCTCAATTGCTCACTGGAAAGTAAGCTTAGATGTGGAAAAATTATGGAACTTCGAAAGTCAACATGTTGTACGTCCCAACTCGATGGCTGAGAGGTTTGGAGCGTGAATGCTATATTACCGAGAATTAGTCTCAAGAAGCACCCGAATGTTTGGATTTGTCAAGAAATAGTCGATTACGTTACCATAGTTTTTCCGCTAATTCCAATTTTGTGATGAAGTTGCATCCTTTCTCAGTTGTTTTAAAAAGTATTTTGTCATGCATCCTTCGTTTTGTTCTGAGGTTTTCAATTAAACCGTTCTTCGTCATTAAATCCAAATACTTTTGCACCTGAACATAACTAAGTCCAACTTCAGACATTAAGTGTGTTTTGCGTATTGGGAGCTTAGCTATCTTTAAGATAGCCATAGCTATATCATGTCTATCTCTTCTTCTCAAATCACTTCTCTCGCAGCACTATTTGTGTATAATTTGAAGGCTCTTCTATATTTTTTGCGGATGAAAACTCCAACCGGATGTATCATATAATAAACTACTAGTCTATATGAATATCATCCAAGACGATTTTAATAAGCTGTAACTTCTTCATTTCCTTATGTAGTTTAGACAGGTTGCAACAGCAGGTGCAGTAGAATAAGACTGTTCTATGGGAGCATTAAGATAGCAATACCCGATACGAAACGCCAAAAAATGTTGAGAATGCAATCACAGGGTACAAGATACATACAGAAGCGGTTCTGGTTACAATATCCGGTATCTGAATTGATTTTTCGAGGGCACAAGTTATAACAGCTATTAGATAGAGTCCTAAAGCAATAAAGAAACAGGTTCTCAATAATTCAAGATGTTTCTTCATCATGGTTTTCATCCTTCTTTTCCCACATTGATTAGTTTATCATCTGGGTTATAGGGGAGTACCTTTCCTAAATCTTCATTTATAAAGGAGATATTCCCCATTTCTGGGTTGGTTTCTTTGAATGTAGAATGTCGTTCTTCAAACTAACTAACCATAGGCCACGTCTTAGATGACAAACTTGTCCTTTAGGAAAAATCTAGCAGCCATTCTTTTTGAATGAAATGATGCTGTCTCAGCTTGTTGCTTAATATTTTAAACGAAATGCGAGTCTTCCAGCATCAAATGAAACAGAATTACATAAAACTTAAATATGTGTGAGTAAGTCATAACTTGTATAATGTGTGTCAGATGAAGGAATACGTAGATAATGAAAGCTTTCCTTTCTCCTTTCTCCTTTCTCTTTCGCCTAAAAGACCTACGCATTCCCAGAATTTGTCACATGAATCCTCCGCTCCTATTTGACTCTTTTGGAGCTCTTTTCTGTGATAGTCATGCGGAAGAAAATAACGCAGCAATTGTTGCGTGAACTACTAAAAAATTCAAAACGAAGTGACAGAGAGCTTGCTAAAGCCCTCAAGCTTTCTCAGCCGACGATCACCAGAGCTCGTCACAAACTTGAGCAGAGCGGATGGATTCAGGACTATACGATTATTCCGAATTTTAGGAAGATGGGTTTTGAAATTCTAGCTCTGACCTTTGTCAAAATGCGTTCTGACATTCTCATAGGAGAAACAAAAGACAAAGCCAAGAAATTCGCTATGAAATTTCCTAATGTAGTATTCGCCTCTGACGGACAAGGTCTAGGTATGACTGGAGTGATTATCTCCTTCCACAAAAACTATACAGAATACCATAAACAACTGAATATGCTGAGAATTGAATTGAAAGAGGTTACTGAGGACATTCAAACTTTCATGGTTACTATTGGAGAAGGAGAATACAAGAGATATTCTCTGACATACTTGAAGGATGTACCTCTTTAGCTCCATAGCTGATTGCTGCATATTAATCATTGAGACAGGAAGAAAGACTGAAGAGTGAATGAGGAAGTTACAGTTTGTTGAAATCAAATGTCAACGTATTTCTAATCCAGTTGAAGAGAATATGACCCATAAATAGGCGAAGGCAGAGCCCTGGATGTAGGCTGGGAAGCCCCTGAGATATTCTTCAGACGTTATGGTAGGTTCAGCAAGAAAAAGAGGCTCAGGAAATCGAGGAGATCAGAAGCATGCATTGGACAAACTATCAGGCTGAGAAAGCAAACCTCAAATCTAGACTTTGTGTTAATGGTTTGTTAGAAAGACATTCTAGCATGGTTTTTGCACTTTACTTAGTAGCATGTCGAGCTGGCGCTTGGTTAAGTCGTTTAGAGAGAAAGTATTGAAAGCAGATTCGAGTGCGCGCGCTAGAACTTCATGCTGAGGAAACACTATTATGAAATAGTGTCTACTGGCATAGGCAGCAAAAGCGAAGTCTGAAGCAGGGAAGCACTATGATCAAAATTAGAGAGGCCACTGAAGGGGATAATGACGCTCTTGTTGAACTTCAGAAGAAATGTCCACAGGGCACTAGCCTGATTCTTGGAATCGACAGTTCACCCGATTACTTTGCTCGCTCTGGACCATTCAAAGATTGGCACGTTTTTGTGGCAATTGAGAATGACATCATAGTTGGTTCTGCTGCGTGTGCAATCAGGGATACATATATAGAAAGCAGGGAGTTCAAGACGGCCTACGAGTATGGTTTCATCGTTGATCCTCATCATAGACGAAAAGGAATTGCAGTAAAACTGCAAGAGCACATCGAGCACATCGCACTTGATAACAATACTGACTTACTGCATCTAGATATTGCCGAGGACAACTTACCTTCGATAAACTTGTTTTCTAGAATGGGTTTCAAGAAAGTGAAAGACTGCACGACTTTTTCTTTGATGCCTTACAAAAAACAGAAGATCACCAGAGAGACGAATATAAGGAGTATGGAGAAGAGCGACGTTGACAAAGTGACAAGCCTTATTAACGAGATGTATCACGACTACAACTTCTTCACTCCTTTTCAAACCAGAGACTTCATAGAGTACGTTGAAAGGATGCCCTACTTCGACTTTCACAATATACTTGTTTTTGAAGACAATGGGGGCGTCAACGCCTGTTTAGGTTACTGGGACTACAACAAAGTAAGAAAATACATCGTACAGAGATTCAATTGGAGACTGAAAGCCCAGACATTTTTGATAAGACTAATAGGGCTGTTCACCAAAATGCCTAAGATTCCCAAGCCGAACAACCCACTCTTGAGCTACAACCTGACTACGCTGGCATACAAGAACTCTGAAAACATCACAGAATTGATCAAACACATAGTCAACATGGCTATAGAGAACGAAATCAACTTTCTACACATACCACTGGATCCAGAGAGTCAAATAGCAGCAGTCCTATCACAGTTCATGCACACTAAAATAAAACTACACTTCTTCATTAAATCCCTGAAGCAAGAACCCCCAAATCTTAGAGAAAAGAAACTGTACATCGACATATCCGAGATATAATCCCAGGTTTATAGTCACCTTCTCCTCATCGCGTCCATCAAAAAGTGCGGGGGGTGGGATTTGAACCCACGAACCCCTACGGGACAGGCTCCTGAAGCCTGCGCCTTTGACCTGGCTCGGCGACCCCCGCAACAGCAGAGAATACGTAAAGAAAAGGTTTAAGAGTTACTGTATTCTTCAATGAACGTGGTGTGTTTGAATGCCGACTCACGGTTCGCTTTCTAAAGCTGGAAAGGTTAGGTCGCAGACTCCTAAGATACAGGCAGTGCAAAAGAAGAGGCCATCACCTAAGTCCAGAAATAGACGAAATTATGAGAAAAGGTTGATTCTACAGAGAAAGCCTGGGCAAAACTGCCTTAGAAGACGTTAAGATTTTTATTCCATAAGCCTACACTACCGAGCATGTCAGAGGCTACCCTTGCTATTTTGAATGCCAACGTAGTTACTTTTAGCCCAAAGCAGCCTAGAGCCGAAGCAATAGCTGTTCAAAACAAGAGAATAATTGCTGTAGGTTCTAACAAGGAGATAAGAAAACACATAGGCGAAAGAACAAGGCTGATAGATGCAAAAAATAAAACGATTGTTCCTGGTTTTGTTGACTGCCATGTGCACATGACAAGTTTTGGACGTTTCTTGCAGACTTTGAACTTGAGGAACATAGAATCCGTGAAAGAAATGCAGCGAAAACTACGGGAATACTCTCAGAAAAACCCTGAAAAGAGCTGGATCCAAGGAGGAAGGTGGGATCAGGATAGATTCACTGAGAAACGTTATCCAACACGCTGGGATTTAGATGCTGCAGTTGCAGATAAACCAGTCTTTCTTATTCGTGTCTGCGGACATCTGGGTGTCGCCAATAGTAGGGCTTTGCAGCTGGCTGGAGTAACAAAGGAAACAATTGTGAAGGGTGGAAAAATAGATTTGGACGAAGCCACAGGCGAGCCCAATGGTATACTGCGGGAAAACGCTTTGCAGCTGGTTTGGAAAGTGATCCCAAAGGCAGGCTCGAAAAAACTTGAAGAAGCTTGCCTTTTAGCCTGTAGAAAGGCTGTTGAAGCTGGACTCACATGTGTCCACTGGATTGTTGGCTCTGCCCAAGAAATGCGCATTATACAAAGGCTGTTTATTGAGGGAAAACTGCCCTTAAGAGTTTATTTAGGCATCTCTGTAGACCTTCTAGATGAACTAGTCTGTTTAGGGCTGCTTACAGGCTTCGGAAACGACATGATCAAGATAGGCTTTGTCAAGGTTTTTGCTGATGGTTCCCTAGGCGCACGCACAGCAGCCCTGAAAGAGTCTTACTCCGACAAGCCTGAGACAAAAGGCATAATGCTCTACACACAAAGAAAACTGAACAAGTGTATTCTTAAGGCGCATAGGGCTGGTTTGCAGTTGGCAGTTCATGCTATAGGTGACCGCGCAATAGAAGCTGTTCTAAAAGCCTTTGAAAACGCCCTAAAAAAGCATCCGCGAGAAAACCATAGGCATAGAATTGAACACTGCTCTGTCCTCAACCCAACGCTGATTAAACGTATGAAACGTTTAGGTTTGATAGCTTCTGTTCAACCTCATTTCACTGTTTCTGATTTCTGGGTTATGAATCGTGTTGGCAAAGACAGAGCACGATGGGTTTACGCCTTCAGAACTCTTATGAAGGAAGGATTAAATGTTGCATCAGGTTCAGATTGCCCAGTAGAACCTATAGATCCCTTATTAGGTGTTTGGGCTGCTGTGGCAAGAACAAGCTTCATAGAAGAAAGCCTTACAGTTGAGGAAGCTGTCAAAACGTACACCTTGAATGCAGCTTACGCTTCTTTTGACGAAAACAATAGAGGAACGATAGAAGTTGGAAAGTTTGCAGATTTAACCGTGTTGTCGGATGACGTGTTTAATGTTCCGCCCCATGAGATCAAGAAAGCCAAGGTGGAGATGACAGTTGTTGACGGGAAAATTGTTTATGCACGTGAACTCTAGCTCGGCAACCTCGATGCATCGTCCAAGGAAGCCTTAGCTTTCCTAAAGAACATGAAAAATAAAGAACTCGCTATGAAATAGGTAATTGTTGTAAAGAGGAACGGTGTGTAGAAGTCACTTTCTGTCATCATTCCGCCGGAAACTGACGCAGTTACTGCGCGTGGAATGTTGTCCGCCATGACCATGAAACCACTGGTTGTAGCACGTTCCTTATCTGACACGAGTTCCATCTGCAATGTTGTGCTTATGGGTCCCGCCATGTTCATTAAGGCTCCTCGCAAAATGTAAGAGGTTGCAGCTACAGCCAAGTTAGGTGAAACTGTAATAAGCATGATGAAAGGCATGGAAAGAAACTGGCAAACTACAACACTTTTTACCTTACCGATTTTGTTTGACAATACTGGAGCCACAAGCGTACCTATACCTAGCATAACACTGCCTAAGGCAGATATAACGCCTATCTGCTCAGAGGTAGCAGTAAACCTTAGTTTAAAGAATATGTTGAAAAGGGGAACTATGAAGCCTGCGCCAAAGCCTATAAGAGCTGTAGGAATCATGAATTTAACTATAGTTCCTGCACTCTGAATGTTCCGTAAACCTAGGAGTGTTCCTATCTTTTGTCTTTTCACTTTCTTTTCATTTATGAGAAGTATTGGAACTGCAGCAGTGAGTGCTAGAATTATGGAGATTGAAAGAGCTATGCGGTATCCAACTGGTGACCCAGTTTCTGCACCTGTGGCTAAACCTAAAAACAGGTTGAACGAGTCCGGCATAGCACCGCCTGCATAGCTTCCTATGACTCCCATAATTATCATTAGCGTCCAGTTAAAACTGAACAAGTACGTACGCTCTTCTTTTTCACTGTTTTCCATCATGAAAGGAGCTCCAGACACCCAACCAATAGTTCCGACTAAACCACCGAACAAGCTTGCAAAAAGAAGAATAGAAGGCTCTAAGAAAATTATCTGGGCAAAGCCCACAAGGTGTGAAGTAAAACTGATAAGCAACGCTTTCTTAGGACCGAAACGTTCACAGAACAAGCCAGCAGGCAAAGCTATCAATCCTGTGGCTATACCACTAACAGCAAACAAATTGCCTATAAAATCTGGTTGAAAACCAACCTCGCCGAGATTAAGATATAAGTTGAATATGACTCCCCAAATTCCAAAACTTAAACCTTGCAGAATAGTTGCGACAAGATAAAGCTTGGCATTACGACTAAGCATACTCATACGCTGAACATACTGCTTAATTCCCGAAAAAACCTGCAAAGGTTATTCACCAGATTTTGAAGTTTAGTAGCATAGAACAGCTTGGAAATAAATATTTTCCGAAATTCAGGCTTACGCTCCAGCGGAGTTTATTTGCTTGTTTACAATAGTTTATTGTGGTTGCCTTGATTTGAACGTAAATGACGCGCCAAGAGAAATCATCAAAACCCTAATGAGTATCTCTTCACCCAGCCGTGACGATGTTAGTCGCATCAAGATGAAGGTTGCCGCCAAATATCAACTCCGAAAAGTACCTTCAAACTCTGAAATAATATGTATGCTTAAAACTGAAGAAAAAAGTAGACTTCTGCCCGTCTTGCGAAGAAAGGCCACGCGCACAATTTCAGGCATCACCGTAATAGCTGTAATGACGAAGCCTTACCCTTGTCCCCAGCCTGACCCATGTGCTTACTGTCCAGGCGGACCATCATTTGGTGTTCCTCAAAGCTATACAGGTTTTGAGCCAGCTGCAATGCGTGGACTACAGAACAAGTTTGACCCTTTCTTGCAGGTAAAAAGCCGTCTTGAACAGTTGCAAGCCATTGGACATTACGTTGACAAAATAGAACTAATCGTTATGGGTGGAACTTTCCCCGCATCACCTCTGGATTATCAAACATGGTTTATCCAACGTTGTTTGGACGCCATCACCGGCAGAGAATCCACTAGCCTTGAGGAGGCTAAAAAGAATGCGGAAACAAGCAGACTCCGCAACGTCGGCATAACTGTAGAAACGCGACCAGACTGGGCTAAGGAAGTGCATGTAAATCATATGTTAAGTATGGGTGTAACACGGGTTGAGTTAGGTGTTCAAAACCCAAGCGACGAAATTTACCGTTTAGTGGGTAGAACACATACAGTTCGAGATGTTATTGAAGCTACACGCATAATGAAAGATGCCGGACTAAAAATAGTGTATCATCTTATGCCTGGATTGCCAGGTTCAAACCCCGAAAACGACTTAGAAGCCTTCAAAGAAATCTTCACAAGTCTCGTTTTCA
>DAOVMU010000054.1 GCA_030630585.1 Candidatus Bathyarchaeota archaeon
CAATGCCCGACCATATTGAAGGTAAAGGAGCAGCTCTATGCCTTATGGGAGCCTACTGCTTTGAAAAACTTGAAGAAAAAGACACTAAAACCCATTACAGAGGTTTAGTGGACAACAGTGGAAAGCTTGTAGCCTTTGAGGAGCTGCAAGAACCAACAACCATTATGGAATTCAGCTTAGTTAATGTGTTTAGTCCTGAAACTTATGTGGAAAATGGGAAACTTAAGTATGATTATAGCGTGTTTACGCCCAACCTCCGAAACTGTTTGATTCCGCTAGAAATAATGTACCGAAACGGATTGCCTGAAGGCTCCTCGATCTTCCGAAGGCTTGAACATGGTCAAATAACCTTTGAACAGTTGGGCCTAGATCATTATCCTCAGCCTGGGGAGTGGCTTTCAAAGCCCATTCTTGATGTGAGCACAAAGCTGGAAGAGAAAGACAGGTATGTCACGTGGAGAGAAGCGCAGGAAATCGCTGGTTTAGCGAATGAGGAGATGGAGGAGGCTAAGGCATTGCTTTCAAAAGTTAATGAAACAATAACGCACATTGCATCAAAAGCTGGTTTAAGGAATGAGGATGGAAAGATAGAGTTAGCTTTCAACCCTGAAAGAAGGCTTGTGGTTGTGGATGTTGCGGGGACACTTGACGAATGCAGATTCACCTTTGACGGGTTGCATGTAAGCAAGGAAAATGCTAGACAGTTCTATCGAAAAACAGTTTGGCATAGGGAAGTTGAAGAAGCGAAGAAAAGAGCAGAAATGGAAGGAGTTAAAGACTGGAGAAAACTGTGCCAATCTAGTCCTTCAAAGCTTGACCCCGCCCTAAAAACAATATTGAGTGAGATGTATGTGGCTGCTGCAAATGAGTTGACAGGTCGTAAACTGTTTGATGTTCAGCGTCTTGCAGACGTGATTAAGAAATATAGGGATTACATTTCAGATTAAGTGACTATTTGGTGTAGCTGATTTGTTTTCGACGCTCTTCTGATTTCTAGGGCTATGCGGTCTCCCATGCTCATTGTTTTATTGTATTTCGCATTTGCGTATTGTGATCCTATACCCATGTGAACGTTTGTTCCTCCTCCGTGTCTTAAAGCAACGTCTTGAGTTACTGGAATGTGCATGTAAGGGTCTCGTTCGTCAGGCACGTCGTATACTCCGTAGTCTGCTGCTGTTTTTGCTTCTACGCCGCTTGTGAAGTCCAGTTTGACTACAGGTTTAAGTTCATACTTGGAAACGCGGTCCCAAGTAATTAGTGTTTGTAGACACCATGCACCGATTATTCCTGGATACGCATGTTCTCGGCAGGCAAGCAGGTAGCGGTCTGCGTAGCGGTGGACGTCCTTTAACAGGGATTCTCTTAGGCTCAAGATTGCGTGGGCTGTAACTTCGAAGGATGGGATTTTCTTTATTTTTTGTTGAACGTCTGTTGGAAGCCTTTTCAAACCGTCAAGTATTGTTTCTCTCCGCTCATCTATGGATAGAAACTGGTTGGCTAGGCAGATTCTTGCTTCTTCCATGTTTACGTTGTAGAGTTTTGCAAACCAGTCGTCCACGTCTCCCCATTCACTTTTTGCGTCTAAAGGTGAAAAGAAGAAGTTGAAGTTTGCGTGTGGCCCCAGCACAATTTGTTCAACGCGTCCGTTCTCTAAACCTTCCCTGTTTAGGGTTCCAGCCTTGACTTCTCGTGCTACTTTTTCCTCTAGGTCTTGTGAGTTTGCAGCGAAGATGAATTCTCTTTCAAAAGTTCTATGAGCATGTTCAGCCTTCAAAAGCATTGGTTCATCATTTGGCTCCTTGAATCTTATTCCGTCTTCATAGACTTCGTATTGGTAAGATTTTGGGTAGGGGATGCTGGCTTGCTCTGCAAACCAGTAATAATCTTTTTCAATTTCGCCTCTGTTCTCAATTTTCAGCAGAGCTCTAGAACCAACTATTGGAACTGTAAACTTGTTCTCGATGACGCTGCAGTATTCGTCTCCGCCAACATAGACTGAGAAAGCCCTATTCGGAATCTGTAAGCATTCCAGATCAACGAGTTCGTCAACGTATTTGACTATGTCTGAGTATCTGTCAAGGATTAATATGATGCTTTTCCAGTTGTCGCTTTTTCTTATGTCTTTCACGTCGTTTACAACGCGTAAATCTCTTCTCACAAGGCTTGGCAAATCTTCTACGGCTTCGTCTGAGTTGCCAACCATAGGGTTTTGAAGGTAAATTCGAGCTCTACTGGACGTTGTGTAAATTATACTTCTTAAACCGTAGCTGCGTTGTCCTTGCCAAGCATCCAAGGCTGAATGTGAACCCAAATTCAGTCCGACGGGTTCTTTGTATCTGCTAACTATTTCCTGCATCTCTTCTCTACTGATAACCATAAAACTCACCACTTTAGCATAGGAGTTTAACATTCAACATTTAAACTTTTTCACCTCCAACTACAAAAACGACGTTTAACGAATATGTTCTAGAATATTCGTCTATCGTGTTTTTACATACATGGTTATAAGAAAAGGATGGGCTTTTCATTCTTAAGGGGAGAAGGGAGTTGGCTGAGTCCTTCAAATGGCTGTTTATAGACTGTGTTCCACTACTTTATGATAAAACAAGAGTTGCGAGGCAATTTCAAGTGGAAATGTGGCTAAACCCTTCCCCCATTATCAAAGAGCTGCAAATCACAAATGTAGAGGCAAGTAAGCGAAACACGAAACCAGCGCTAAGATACATAGTTTAGAGACCACAAACCGTTAATACCCTCTCGAAATTTTCGCGACTACTATCTTTCTTGTATTTTCTTAATGGCTCAATAATCGTCTCTTTGTCTCTTTTACCGATCTTTTCCGCCACTTTCACAGCAACTGCGCCGCTGATAAATAGGAACTGGCAGATGGATGTTACGTTTGAGGGTTTCCGGTTTATGCTGGCGGATTCAAAATCAAGTATGAATGGCTGATCTTTCTGATTGATTATTACATGTTTTGGAGCGTGACTTAGCTGTCCATGGTCCAAACCAGTCTTGTCTAAGCGCCAACACTGTCTCAGAACATCACGCAAAACCTTTCTCACTTGTGCCTTTTCTCCGCATCCTTCAAGCCACACAGGAAACAGAACACCATCGATATACTGCATCAAAAGAAAATTCCTACTTACACGTAGAAGTTTTGGTCCAACATCCACCGAGTTCGCTTTTTCAAGCATTTCCGCTTCATGTTGCATTTCCGTACGGTCTGCGTCGACTCTTCGAATTTTCAGGGCTGCCTTCTCACCGTCCATATGGACTATGACCACTATGCCAACACAGCCTTTGCCCAAAACCGCAATGTTGAAAGCTTGCTTTTCACCTTTAAATTCTAAGGCTTTGACCCTTAACAGTTGCAGTTCCTTCAAACGACTTTTGAGTTCTGCTTTACTCGGCTTAGGATAACACAATACGGACGCGTAGGGCTCTTCACCTAATTTTTCAAGATTTATCACCATTGCTTTTTTCAACATCTAGCCCCCTGACTACTTCCTCTGAGCTTTTTCATCTACCCCCCCTCCCCCTAGGTTTTTGCATGCTTTCTACGTTTCCGTTCCCTTTCAACGGGATTTGTCGGGTAACCTCATATAAGACCCTTTCACAAAGGTGCAAGACAAATGCTTTCAACACCTCTCCGAGTTATCATGCAAACGTTATCTCCAACTGCACTATAGAAAGCTTTGAATATTTCGAGTTTAACAGCACAATGAAAATGCATGTCTCAAACATGACAACCTACCAAACGCATGGTTTCTGCAGAGTCTGCATTCCCCACATAGTAATGAACCCGCCAAGCATCTCAGTAGTAATTAGCGCGCGCTAAGTTTTATTCCACCCAATCTCTTTTCCCGTCGCATTTGATCAGATAATGTCTTTTGCAATGTGGGCAGTCGTATTCACTCACTATGTAAATAGTACACTCTTTAATCTCCATCTCTTTTGTCACAGGTTGACTCATTTCTTTTGCACGTTGAATTTCCCTAATTTGTTCTTCAGCTTCGTCTTCTGTGAGTCTTAAACGCTTTATTTCATCGATAATTACGTTTTGCTGTTCTTCAGAATCCAACTTTGTTACTATGGTTTCAGCCATTTTAGGCGTGATGCGAGATTTCGGTTTCAGAATCTCTTTTCTCAAGTGTTCAGGAGCTCTCCTAATAACTTTTGCAACTGTATCAACTTCGCTTGCTTTCATTTCGCCAACGTCCACTTTTTCTATTATCCGTTTTCTCACCTCAGGTCCAAGCCCCCTAGTTCTCCTTATCACATCTGTGGAAGTCCCCATAGGAACCTCTTCCTTATGTCGGAACTCCCAAGCTTCAATGTCATCTTGCACTTTTCCTTCACGAATGCCCAGTCTTTTGGCTAACTCAGTCTTCGCTTTGATCCCAAAATCATCTCTGTTCTGCCAGATTTCATGAATAGCATTCTCCCTTTCTATATCTGTTAAATTCTTTCGATGGAGATTCTCAACTAGTGACTCAAATAGAACTCTTTCATCCGGAATTTCTTTGACTATGCAAGGAATCTCTCTAAGACCAACCATCTGTGCAGCTCGCCATCGCCTTTCCCCTGCAATAATTTGGTAGTTGAATCCATGCGGTCTCACAACAATAGGTTGAATGATATTAACATCTTTTATTGAATCCGCAAGTTCTTTCAATGACTCTTTCTCAAAACTTTCCCTTGGTTGAAAAGGATTCGGTTGAATTTCATCAATAGGTATGGTTTTCAACTCCATAATATTCTCATCTCTTCTTTTTCGTTCCAATCTTAACTTGCTTCCATCCTCGGTATTTTTTCAAGACATCTTTTATTTGGGTGTCTATAAAGTCCTCTGCAGTGGAATGTAGCGTGTTCATTTCTTTTGCTGCCTCGTTCAACAGATCGTATCGTTGTTTTGGAATTCCTATATACTCGTATTCTTGGCTTAACATTGTTAGTTTGAAGCGTATGGCGTCGCGTATAAACTCTTCTTTTGTGATGTAGCCCAACTGCTTGTTTTCTTCTGTGAAGTTTTGAACTCGGACTAGAAACTCTGGTGGCAACATTACTGATTATCTGAGTAAGACGTCATAACGCACTCAGGGTTCGAATCTCGACTGGATCACTATGGGTTTGGAGCAGAGTTGCGGCAAACAACAAATAACTTAGTTTTGGGCGTCTAGTGTTTCTTCAGCTCTTCCTCAATTTCCATTTTCAAGGAAGCATCATGTACTTCTGGTAACAACTGCAAAAGTCTTCCTGTGACACTGACCTGTTGTCTTCCGAGTCTATACCAGTGTGTGTTCTTTCTAAGCCAAGCCAGCATGATACGAGCTTCAGCCTCAGCATCCTCAACTTTGGCAGCCTTAGGGAAAACCAACTGTTCACATTCGATGCATATCCTCATAATTTTCTCAAAGGCTCCAGTCACTGTGTAGCCGCCTGTGGAAGCTAATTCTCTGAAGTGCATGTAAACGTCAGGGTGGAACCTGAAAGCCTTGATTTTTTTCGCCATCCAACTCACCGTATATACAATATGTATCAACAAAATATATACCCCCCCTAGGGGGGGTCTAGATCGTTGTGACAGCTGTTTTGGGATGCAGTTTGTGAAAACTATTGTGTTTCAGTTTTGTTCGTAATGTTTTTTAGTCGGCCTTACACAAAAAGATGGGACTGCAGGAGACATTTGCGATATGCCGAAATTTAAGCAAATAAGCGATATACTTAGGTTGATGAGTAAGAAAGAGGATATACGCAATGTAGGTATAATCGCTCATATAGATCATGGGAAAACAACGATGACTGACTCGTTGCTGGTTGAAGCTGGGTTGTTGTCGCCTAAAATAGCAGGTGAAGCCCGAGCGTTGGATTACTTGGAGGAAGAGCAAAAAAGAGGTATCACAATTAAAACTGCAAACATTTCGCTTTTGCATGAGATGAGCGGTCGTCCTTACGTGATCAACTTGATTGACACTCCGGGTCATGTGGATTTCACTGGTAAGGTAACAAGGGCTTTACGGGCCATAGACGGTGCAGTTGTTGTTGTAGATGCTGTGGAGGAAGTTATGGTTCAAACAGAAACCGTTACGCGTCAAGCTCTTGAAGAAAGAGTGAAGCCTGTTCTTTTCATAAACAAGATAGACCGGTTGATAAAGGAGTTGAGACTTGCTCCGAATGAAATTCAAAACAAGCTTGTTCGTATAGTACGCGACTTTAACAACTTACTTGATATTTATGGGGAGCCTGAATTCAAGGACAAATGGAAGGTTGACCCAGCAAAAGAAACAGTTGCTTTTGGCTCTGCCCTTCACAAGTGGGGTTTTACGCTCAGTATGGCTCAACAAAAAGGAATAAAATTCAGCGACATCATCGAAGCCTACGCGAAGGATGAGTATCAAAAACTCCCGGACCTGCTTCCGCTTCACAAAGCGATACTTGACATGGTAGTTAAAAGCATGCCTAACCCCATTGAAGCCCAAAAATATCGTATAGTGAAAGTTTGGAAAGGCGAAATGGATTCAGAGATAGGTCAAGGAATGCTGAGCTGCGATGACAACGGTCCAACGGTAATGTGTATAACGCTTGCTCAAATGGACCCTCAAGCAGGATTAGTTGCGACGGGCAGGGTTTTTTCAGGTTCACTGAAAGAGGGAGGCCAGATCTACTTGGTCAACGCCAGCAAAGGATACCGTCTTCAACAAGTATCCATGTACATGGGTGCCTACAGAAAGGTTGTCGGCGAAATCACTGCAGGCAACATTGCTGCTTTACTGGGGCTTGATCTTGCCAGAGCGGGTGAAACCCTCATCGACGTCGGTCATAAGGACGTCATGTTTCCCTTTGAACGCATAAAGTACGTTTCAGAACCAGTTGTGACAATAGCCATTGAGCCTAAGCATCCCAGAGAACTGCCACGTCTAGTGGACGCAATGAACAGGCTTTCCATTGAAGATCCAAATCTCGTGACCACGATAAACAAGGAAACCGGCGAGTACTTACTAAGCGGAATGGGCGAACTCCACTTAGAAATTGCCGTGAAGTTCCTAAGAGATTATGGTGGCGGAATGGAAATTACAACTTCTCGCCCAATAGTAGTCTACAGAGAAAGCGTCCCAGAACAAGGGATAGTAGTCATGGCTAAAAGCCCCAACAAACACAGCAGGTTCTGGGTGCAAGTTGAACCCTTAGACAAGCAAGTTATAAAAATGATTGAGAAAGGTGATATTTCAGAAGTAATGGGTCGCAAACGAATCGGCAACATATTATATAAAGAAGCGAAGTGGCCAACAGACGAAGCTAGAAACGTTTGGTCCTTAGAAGAACACAGAAACATAATAATCGACCTAACCAAAGGCATTCAATACCTTCGCGAAGCTAGAGACATGATTATCGCTGGTTTCCGTTGGGCTTGCCAAGCCGGACCCTTATGCGAAGAACCCTTAAGAGGCTTAAAAATCAAGTTGCTGGATGTTAAACTTCATGAGGACCCAGTACACCGTGGACCAGCCCAAGTTATGCCAGCCGTACGCCGCGCAATCTTAGGCTCCTTCCTAACAGCCAACCCGGTAATTCTGGAACCCGTCTACAAAATCGGAGTGTCAGTTCCAGCCCAATGGGTCGGCGAATCCTCCGGCATAATCACACGTAAACGCGGAAGAATAGTCTCATCCGAACAAAGAGGGGCCCTAACAAACATCACAGGCTACATACCCGTCGCAGAAACCTTCGGCTTAGCCGCAGATATGCGCTCTGCAACTTCAGGTCACGCCTTTTGGCAATGCGCCTTCGACCATTGGGAGAAAGCCCCTGAAAGCGTTGCCGCGGAAGTTATCACGCAAGTTCGCGAAAGAAGAGGCTTATCATCAGAAATTCCGTCACCAAAGAAATTCATAGACGAAGCCTAAAACATTGTTCTTTGTCCAAAATGTTTATACAGTTTTGACTTAAAATCGATGATCATGGAAGCTAAATATTAGAAAATGAAGGAAACTGTGGAGAAGGAACTTTCTTGTTCGGCTCACGCATTGGAGCATGTTATGAGAGTTTACAGTCTCTGTTACATCTCGCAAAGTATGAGTTGAGTATAGATCTAAATGTTTTGAAAACTGCTGCTTCATTACATGATATAGCTTGTGTCAAAGAGTTCAATGACAAGACTGGTAGTGTTGACCATCCAGTTCTTAGGGCTGAAATGACTGATGAAATTCTCAGGACGCCAGGTTATTCCGAGAAGAAAACTGCTCATGTTAAACACTGTATAGTTGCCCACCGCTTCCGAGGCAAAGCTAAACCCAAAACAGAAGAGGCGAAAATCCTGTTTGACGCAGACAAGCTGGATGTGTTAGGAGCAATAGGCGTCGCAAGATCTTTCATGATGCGCGTCAATATTGCCAGAAAATCTATTCAAACTGTTCAGTTGAGGAGTACTTTAAGAATAATGGTTTTGGAGAAAAGGCTGAAGGAAGAATCAAAGACATATCAAAACATACTGCCAACTTGGAATTCGAGTTGAAGTTTAAACATGTCCCCGAAAGACTGCACACGCAAAAAGCAATGAAAATAGCCAAAGAGAAAATACAATTTATGAAAAGCTTCTTTGAAAAACTAAAGATGGAAACTAAAGGAGAATTATGATTGATTATTCCTCTTCTTCTTTTTGTTTTGTTTCTTTGACTACTTCGGCTTCTTCTTTTTGTTTTGTTTCTTTGACTACTTCGGCTTC
>DAOVMU010000003.1 GCA_030630585.1 Candidatus Bathyarchaeota archaeon
CCGTGTTTTCCATCCCAGAACTTTCGGAACACATCAACTCTTCGTTTCAGTTCTTTTGAGTAGGTGACCTTGCCGTTTGTAAACTGTGATTCAGGGTCCATGCCGCAAACGTTTTCTCCGACGATTACTGTTACGCCTGAAAGCGCTGAACCGATGGCTATGCCTTCCCAGAATAGTCGTCCGACCATAGGTGAGTCGAAAGCACCAGCCAAAACTGGAAGTTTAAGAGGTATACCTGCCACTTTTGTTTCTGTGTTTGCGTTTGGGAAAAGGGCAACATCAGAATTTTCTTCGATGCCGTGCACTTCAAAGAGGCGGGCTTGAATGTTGAAGTGGGACCAGTCCAATCCGAAGTCTTTTAGCGCTCCTGCCGTGCTGTATCCGAACTGAAGTGGTTCTGGGTAGAGGGCTTCTCTTCCTCTGAAGGCTGACAAGCTGATTTCGCATAGGAATGGGCAGTCGCGGATGCAGATGGGGCACATTCCGCTTGTTGGGCTTGTGTCTCTGACACGTGTTATTGTTCCTGTCGTTGATTTAGCGTTTAGATACGAGCTGTTTTTGCTTACACGTTCAGGCATTTCTTTTCACCTTTACACTTGCAAACATCTTAGAGTTTGAAGAAATTGCCCTATAAGCATTTAAACGTTACTTCAAAATGAAGCAAAAATGAACATACATGAACATGTAAGGCTATTTATGCCTTGCAATTATAATAAGGTAATTTCGAGACCTTTGGCCATGTACTCTCTACGCTGATATGTTTGTGAATCATAACGACCGCCAGCTTTCTTAACCTCCAAAAATTTTTTACCTCCTTCCTTTGATAAGTCAATAACCACTTGGGTCATATGCTCTATTATAGCGCAAAACTCCCTTGGATGGGCATCTTTCACCATTGTCCAGTAAGCCAATGTTTGGTAGGCATATAAAGCTGGACATACGTGTCCGAAAAATGTTTTTACAGCCTCACGTCCCCAATTATGTTCCATTAGGGATAAGCTGTTAAAAACAAGTCTTGTGCTCGGTGCCACGAATTCGCGTTCAATTCTTCCAAAAAATCTGTGAAATTGTTCAGGGTCTTTTGAACTTGGCACCTTCCGTATCCACGAAGGAGCCTTATCGTAGAAATCGTTGAATATGAATTCGCCTTGTCCGGATGATTCTGAGAAACAGTCTAGGACCAGAAGCTTGTTTTCCCAACCATTTGGCAGGGTTTTAGTTAATGGTTTAAGCTGAAGCATCAGAGCCTGTGGTGGATAAATGAAGTCTAGATATATCACCCGGTTGCCTTCAATTATGCCTTCCTTCATGAAGACGTATAGGAATTCGCGTGTGAAAGTTCCGGATTCTATCTCCCACAACACATTTTCTCCAAGGAAAAGCCCACCGTTTAGGAGTTTGTCTAGAGTCTTTATGCCTGTGGAGTACAATCTCTGTTCTCTGTTGGCCAATTGTCAGCACCATGTCTTTTGAATCCTCTGTCTCTGTCAATGTTAAAAATGTTTGGGTTTGACTTATTCGTGTCAAGGTTTGTTCACCTGTGTACATTATGAACATAACGTTTCTATATTTGAACATTACTTCTACTACCTTCTAAAAGGTGAAACAAAATGTTGAGCTTAATCGAACTATCGGCGAGAGAACTGGGAATGATAAAGCTAATGGCTGATTTCTTTGCAGAAAAACCGGAACTGCCAGCAAAAATTGAAAGCTATACAACAGCACATTATGCACTAATGACTACATACTCCGAAAACTTTGGCATTCCAGTGGAAGACGCATGGAAAGTCTTTGAAGGACTAGGGAAAAAAGTAAATGAAGCCGAATACATAAAAATAGAAGCCCCTCATCCCCTTAAACAATTGCTTCCGCTGGTAAAACAAGAAGTAAACATGTTACATGTCATATTTGACTACTTCTCTGAAAACCCAAAAATGGTTCCTGCGGGTTCATTCCTGTCAAAGAGAGCTGAAGTGCTAGCTGATGCATATCATTGGTTCTACGGAAAGGAAAATGGTGAAGTTGCAAAGGAAATTCTGGAGAATCTCATCGAAAAACTTCAGACATTGGTCTCAATGAAGATGAAAACGTTGGCTCCAGTAATAGCTACGCCAAACCCTTATGGAGCCGTCCTTAGACAGCTAGACATAGCAGCTGAAAAAATGAATCTTGGTCTTGGCATACATGAGATGTTGAAACACCCAATGCGCGCACTCATTGTGAACATCCCAGTAGTTATGGATGACGGAAGCATACGAGTCTTCACGGGCTACCGTGTACAATATAACGACGCGTTAGGACCAACTAAGGGCGGCATACGGTACCATCCAAATGTTACACTGGACGAAGTCACTGCACTGGCAGCATGGATGACGTGGAAAACTGCAGTAACTGGCTTACCGTTAGGCGGTGGGAAAGGAGGAATACGTTGCAACCCGAAGGAAATGTCAAAAGATGAACTGGAACGCTTAACAAGAGGTTATGCTCGTGCACTCGCAAGATTCATAGGGCCATATCGTGACGTGCCAGCACCAGACGTTTACACAAATGCTCAAACAATGGCTTGGATAATGGATGAATACAGTGGAATAGTAGGCTACAACGCCTTTGGCGTAGTAACTGGGAAACCAGTCCATGTTGGTGGTTCACTTGGCAGAAGTGAAGCAACATCAAGAGGCTTAATGTACACAGTTATTGAAGCAGCCAAAGATTTGGGCTTAAAGCTTAAGGGAGCAACTGTTGCTGTCCAAGGCTATGGCAACGTAGGTTTCAATGCAGCCCGTCTACTTCACGAAATCGGCTGTAAAATAATAGCAGTCTCAGACTCAAGGGGTGGAATATACAGCCCTGAAGGATTAGACCCAATAAAAGTTCAAGAACACAAGAGCAAAACAGGCTCAG
Organism: Candidatus Bathyarchaeota archaeon; assembly: GCA_030630585.1. GTDB lineage: Archaea > Thermoproteota > Bathyarchaeia > Bathyarchaeales > Bathycorpusculaceae > SOJA01. The sequence goes on from DAOVMU010000003.1 coordinate 2,902, forward strand.
TCGTTGATTATTCAGACAGCAAAATCATAACCAACGAAAAATTGCTCGAACTGGAATGCAACGTCTTGGTGCCAGCAGCTTTAGAAAACCAAATCACCAAAACCAACGCAGACAAAATAAAAGCAAGAATAGTTGCTGAAGGCGCCAACGGACCAACAACACCGGAAGCAGATGCTATACTATTCAAGAATGATGTGATCATAATTCCTGACATCCTTGCGAACTCAGGAGGGGTTATCGTTAGCTATTTTGAGCAAGTGCAGAACCAGATGAATTACTACTGGACAGAAGATGAAGTTAGAGCTAAACTTGAAAACATAATAACCAAGGCTTTCAAAAATGTGTTTGCAATAGCACAACAACACAACATTGACATGCGAACCGCAGCCTACTTGGTTGCGGTAAAAAGAGTATCAGATGCAATGCTCCTCCGAAAAGGGAAAGCTCTTCGTCCTCCCACGCTTGAAACACTTCCACCACAAAGTGACTAGACAAATCTCCCTCTTTTTCTCTTTAGATATGTACATTGGGCATTCCGTATGAACATATTTAAATGAAAGCGTTCAAAGGTTGAAATGTGGAAAAATGTCTGTCCATCTTCACACAACAATAAGAAAGAAAACAAACGAAATCATAGAAGAACTAGCCAAAACCTATGGTGCAAAAAACCGTGTTCTCGAAAAAGCAGTAGAAACACTGCTTCGAGTGGAGAAAATCGGTTCCTGCGAAGACTGTGTGATAAAAGCCAAAATGGATGAGCAAACAAAGTTAAGAGAAGCCCTCGACCTAACATCCTTAGGAAGAAAAACCTTAGATGGCTTTTTGGAAGTTGCAGTAGGTGACAAAACAATTCAAGATGTCATAAAAGAGCAGAAAGCAGAATCCAAGAACATCATTGAAATCCTAAGAGGCACAATAGAATGGAAAACCCCATCAAACTTCAAAGAGTTCACCGTGATTCTAGAAGAGATTAGAAACTTGACCCGGATGTTTGACATAGCCTCACACAGTGAAATAGATAATACTGTAATATTAAGACCCAAAGCGCTCAAACGTTTACCTGAAGTTATCGCCTTTCAAACAGCAATAATACTTGAAGGAGTAGGTACACCATTCGAGATCCGCATGATAGGAGAAGACATAGCCGTAAAAATGATGCGCCAAGAAGTATATCCACTGAGAAAAAAAGAATTCACAGAATCTCTCGACCAACAAATTGGAAAAAGACTTGCTACATCAAAACCAGGGCTCTTTAAAAACTCCTTGATGCTCGTTGGACCAGGCTTTATGGATTGGGCTGAAAAACACTTAGAAGAACCTGTAACAGATTTGGACTCTATAATCGAGGACCTCAGGATAGTGTTAGGGGTTGATGAGCTTCCAAGAGAGCCTAAGGAGTTTGTGAAGGCATTGCTTTCTGCATATGTTAAAATGAACTGGTTCAGACAAGCCAAAATCTCAGAGGAGAAAGATGGAAATATTTTGAGCTTGACTTTCCAAGCTACGACTCTCTCTGTAATGTTTGCCACTCGCGGATGGAAACTCTTGAACTATTCAGTCGAGTACACCACCGCAATCATGACAGTTCAATATGTAGGTGCAGAAGATCAGAGTTTACTTGACCAAATAGTGGAAATGAGTCTTTTCCAAACCATAGGAAGGCAATTCTTAGATGTCATCCCGATCCCACGAGAAGTCTTTAACTCATTCGCGTCTAAAGTGTATGAAACCGACAGACAGAAGTTCGCTGAGATTTATCGTTCTATGGGAGTTCGTATCGCGAAAGCAATTCGAATGCTTGCCAGAGATGACGCAGAGAGAATAAGAAGGTTATCGCAAAACTTTTTGCTAAAACACGTCAACACAATTCAACCGGGCGCGGAGGTGAGATTTGTCGATAACGAACACTTCACAATAATCTTCAAGCGAATTGATCCGCTGGTAATCAATAGCCAACGCACATTAATTGAATCAATGTTCAGAGAATTAGGCTACGAAGTCACGACTGCTGCATTCCAAAATCTCCTGAGCACTAAACTAAAACTACTAGAAAAGCCAGTCCTTGAACCAGTTCCACGCAAAAGACTTATGCAGACACTTATAAATGAGATGTCAGCCAACTCCGCTGAAGAAGCCTTTGCAATGGAAAAGGAATATCTAGACGAAGTTTTTCCTGAAGATTATCCTTGGACTATTAAGGAAGTTGGCGATAGATTGATTGATATGTGCCGTGAACTTGACATAGATGTTGGAATAGAATACTTTGAAGGAGGCTTCACGTTGAAATACAAAACTTGCCCGTACCACAAGTTAGTCAAAAGCGGACAAAAGACATGGTTGTGCAACCTTCGTAAAAAGACCATAGAGTACATAACTTCAAGGGTATCTCACGGTAAAAAAGGAAAAATAAAGATCATTAAATCCCTACTTCAAAACGAACATCCATGTGAATACGCAATATTTCTCACCGGATTTTTGGAAAACGAATAACCTCCATTTCCAGAGCTACACATATTCACTTTGAGTACCGTTTAAATAAGCTTAAATTTCTGAACGTAAAAGATTCTGGCAATTCGTAGCTGGTAAGCATTATGAGTTCACAAATCGAGGATTTAATGGATAAAGCAATTCAACAGGCATTGAAAGTAGGAGCAGATTTTGCTGAAGCAAAAGGTGAAGACACAATAGCACGAAACATCCAAGCCGTAAATAACGAAATACGCACAGTTTCCGAGATTCACAACATCGGAATTGGTGCAAGAATTTTCTACAAAAAGGGAAACGGCTTTTCCTTCTCAAACATACTCGATGAAGAAAACGTTTTTCATGCAGTTGAAACAGCCATGAAAATCGCCAGAGCATCAACAAAAAAAAGCCTAATCAAATTTAAACTAGCACCAGTCAAAACTGTCGAAGAGAAAAAAACTACAGATGTAAGCAAACATCCAGAAGATGTTTCACTTGTTGAAAAGAAGGACTTATGCCTAAGACAATGCAAGACCGCCATGGAAACGAGCAAGCGGATAGCGAATGTTACAAGCATATTTGGAGAATATCATGGAACAATCTACTATGCAAACAGTGAAGGAACAAAAGTCTCTTATGAACCACTACTAATCGGCTTAAGAATCACATGTGTAGCCAAAAAAGGAAAAACAATAATGGATGCAAGAGATGGCCACGGCGGAAGCCTCGGACTCACAACATTCGAAGAGAAAGCCCACACCCCAGAAAAAATAGCTGAAAACGCAGCAAAATGGTCGCTTGAAAAACTAAAAGCAAAACCAGCACCCGCCGGAAAATTCAACGCACTCATTGACCCAAAACTTGCCGGAGTGCTTGCGCACGAATCTTTCGGGCATCTATCCGAAGCGGACTTTGTCGCTATCGGAGGTTCTCCTTTAACAGGGAAAATTGGTCAAAAACTCGGAACAGACATAGTAACAATAATTGATGAAGGCTCTCCAGAAAAAGGAGGCTACAACATATATTTCGATGACGAAGGAGTACCGTGCAACCGCGTTGAAATCCTGAAAAAAGGAATACTAAACTATTATCTCCACAGTCGGATAACAGCAAAAGCGCTAAAGATGGAGCCTACTGGAAACGCTAGAAGCCAAGACTACTCATTCGAACCGATTGTAAGAATGAGAAACACCTATTTTGATGCTGGAAACTGGAAACCCGAAGAAGCACTAAGCGATCTAAAACAAGGAATATACGCAATAGACACGTCTGGAGGACAGGTTGAAGCCACAGGCACCTTTCTGTTTAAGGCTATAAGGGGATATTGGGTCGAAAACGGAGAATTGAAATATCCACTGCGTGACGTAGCGCTGACAGGAAACATTCTTGATCTTCTCAAAAACGTTGAAGCAGCCTGCAACGACCTAACACTATTTAGCACTCCATTTGGAGGCTGCGGAAAAATGGGTCAGAGGGCTTTGGTTGGACTTGGCGGACCACATATAAGGGTGAAAGAAGTTCTATTCGGAGGTGCCCGTTAACATGGAAGAACTACTAGAAGTCGGAAACAAAGCTGCAGAACATGCCCAAAAACTAGGTGCAGATGAAGCTGAAATATTCCTTTACATGAAAAACCATACATCCGTAAAATTCGTTGGAGGAATCTTTGCTTCAAGGGGAGGAGCAGTAAAAGGAATAAAAGGCTTGTTTATGCGAATAGCAGAGCCATGGATTAAGAAAAAGGGATTGCCCATAATAACCAGCGGAATTAAAGCAGGGGTAGGAATCAGAGCTGTAATAAAGAACGCAATAGGCTTCTCTAGCGTGTCAAGCATCGAAAAGAAAAGAGTTTTAGAAGCCGTAGAAGAAGCCATAAAAATAGCTAAAATCAGACCACCAGACCCGAATTGGGTTTCCTTGCCTGACCCTAAAAAGACTGTTGGACAAGGCGGAATCTTTGACAAAAAAGTTTCAGATTTAGATGTTGAGGAAATGTTGGATTTGTGCGTCGATTGTTGCATAGTTGCCGGAGACTTTGATAAGAGAATCACACAAGCAATGACGATGATTTCTGCGGCATCCGTTTCCTTTGGTATAGTGAATACACAAGGCATCGAAGTTTATGATAGGGGAACATTTTTCGCCACCAATGTAGGTACTAAGGCAAAATCTGGGGATGAAGAAGTATCAAGCGGTGAATTCCTTACGTCTAGGACCTTCACTAAGGATTTACAGTCTATTGGTATCAGCGCTTCTCAAAGAGCAGTCGAATGCTTAGGTAGAAAGTCGTTGCCTGAAAAATACGTTGGTCCAGTTGTGTTTGAAAACGTTAGCTGGAATGAACTTTTCTCAATAATTTTCACTTCTGGCATTTCTGCTTTGAACGTTCAAGAAAACCGTTCGACACTCAAAGGAAAATTAGGAAAGCAGGTTGCCAAAGAGAACATCTCCGTAGTGGATGACGGAACATTAGCCGACGGGTTTGGAACGGCTTTGATAGATGATGAAGGAGTTCCCAAGCAAAAAACTCCGATAGTCGAGAAAGGAGTTCTATACAATTTTCTATACGATAATTATGCTGCAAAACGTGAAAAACGGGAGAGCACTGGAAATGCAAGCAGACAAACGTTTTTTGGACCAGCTGCTTACGCTAACCAGCCAACAATAAAACCTTCAAACCTCATGCTGATGCCCGGTAAAGGAAATCTGGAGGAGCTAGTGAGTGAATTAAAGGATGGTGTGCTGGTGAAGGGCAGCTTAATAGGTGCTCACACTTCCAATGTCGTAACAGGCGATTTCTCCGTGACTGCTGATAACGCCTTCAAAATAGAACACGGACAAGTTGCATATCCGCTTAAACCTTGCACGGCCGCTGGGAACTTTTATGAAGCCCTAAACTCTATTGTGACTATTGGAAACGATTTGAAAAGCTTTGAAAACATCTTGTGTCCATCAGTCGTCACAGAAAAAATTGTAGTATCAACTTGAAATTTCTCTTTTCATGAACTATTGAATAGCATTTATTAGCGTTTCCCCTTTGTATTATGCTGTAGAAGAGGTTTGCAGCTTTGAGTTTTGAAATGTGGACTGAAAAATACAGACCAAAAACGTTTGGTGACATGGTTAACCAGAAAGATATAGTGGAACGCCTTGGAAGTTTTGCTAAATCAAGGAATGTGCCGCACTGCATTTTCGCTGGTCCGCCTGGGACCGGAAAGACAACCGCTGCACTTTGTTTAGCTAGAGACCTTTACGGTAATGCTTACAGAGAACATATTATGGAGTTGAATGCCAGCGATGAGCGCGGTATTAATGTTGTCCGTAAAACTGTGAAGACTTTTGCAAGAGTTCGGTCTATCGGCGAAATTCCGTTCAAAATAATGGTTTTGGATGAAGCGGATAACATGACCTCTGATGCGCAGCAGGCGTTAAGGCGGACAATGGAGCGTTACACCGAAACATGCAGATTCATTCTAATTGCGAATTACAGCGGAAAAATAATAGAACCCATCCAATCAAGATGTGCCCCCTTCCGTTTTGCATATTTGCCGAGAGAAGAACAAGACCGATATTTAAGACTGATAGCTGAAAAAGAAGGACTAAACCTTTTAGACGAGGGTTTAAACGCTATTTTCGAAGTCTGTAGCGGAGACCTAAGACGAGCGATAAACAATTTACAAGCAGCCGCCTCTCTGAATAAGCCTATCGATGCGAAGGTTGTTTATTCGATTGCTGGAAAGGCAAATCCTGCGGACGTAAGAAAACTGATAGAAACAGCCATGGACGGTGATTTCTTGGAAGCGAGAAAACAGTTGCGTAACATGATTCGAAAATATGGGGTGGCGGGAAGCGATGTAATTCGTCAAATCCACACGGAAATTTTCAGATCAGACATTCCTGAACTTTGGAAGATAAAGCTCGCCGACGTCGTGGGTGAAATAGATTATAGGCTTGTTCAGGGTTCTGATGAAGAGGTTCAGTTGAGTGCACTTCTAGCTAGACTTGTTGAAGCTGGCTACGAGTTGAGAAAGAAGATTTAGGTGCGAAAGTGTGTACGCTGTTTGGGTTGTTGAGCACAAGCCAAAATCTCTAAACAAGGTCGTTGGCAACAGGGATGCCATCCAAAAGTTTGTCAGTTGGGTGAAGTCATGGGAAAAAGGCGCCCCTAAAAAGAGGGCTGTTTTTCTGTATGGACCACCGGGTATTGGGAAAACTGTTACGGTTGAAGCCTTGGCTAACGATTTTCATATGGAGTTTGTGGAGAAGAACGCGAGTGATTACAGAACAGAAGATGCTGTGAAACGTTTTGCAGGGTTAGCTTCGCAATATGGGTCGCTCTTTGGTGGGAAAAGAATTGTTTTGCTTGATGAGTTGGATGGGTTGGCGGGTACGGCAGACAGAGGTGGGGTCAAAGCGATAACTGGAATTGTTAAGACAGCTCAGTGTCCAGTGGTTTTGATAGCTAACAACGCTTATAACCCGCGTTTTTCAACTCTTCGCAACTACTGTCATCTGATAGAATTTAAGAAGCCACCAACGAGCGAAGTGATGAAGCATTTGAAACGGATATGTTTGCGTGAGGCAATTGAAGTTGAAGAAAACACGTTAAAGTTTATTGCTCAACGTTCGCAGGGTGACGTCCGTTCAGCTGTAAATGATTTTCAGGCTTTGGCTCAAGGGAAGAAGAAGCTGACTTATGATGATGTTTCTTGGCTTGGTTACCGCGACAGACAAGAGAAAATCTTCACCGTGCTGAGGATGATTATCTACGGAAAAACTTGTATTGGCGCAAAAAGGGCAGTCGCCATGGCCAATGTTAACATTGACATGCTTTTTGAGTGGGTTTACGAAAACGTTCCAGCGCACTTGACTGATCCGTATGACTTAGTCAGAGCTATGGATGCTTTGTCGCTTGCTGATGTTTATCGTGGTAGAATTCGCTCTACTCAGAATTGGAGTTTCACTCGCTACGTAATTGATTTCATGACTGCTGGCGTGGCTATGGCGAGGCAGAACACTAAGGCTGGCGGTTGGATACCTTTTAAGTTTCCTGGGCGCATACGAATGTTGTCTAGGTCTAAGGCTGAACGCGCAATGCGGCTGAAGATCGGACGCAAGGTCAAGCGTAAATGCCACATTTCAGCTGTCAGAGCATCAAAAGAGTTTCTTCCTTATCTAAGAATAATGTTCAAAAACAATGCGGAAATGGCTGCTGGGCTTGCAAAATGGCGAGGTCTAGATGTGGAAATGGTTGGATACTTAGCCGGAAGCAACAAAAATGCCGAAGCTATCGTGGAGTTTTTGAGCTAGAAAAGAAAGTGGAGGGAGTTTCGGGCTTTGCTAGGTAGCAGTTATAGGTGGTAGAGGTGACGGTAGCGCTTTCAGGTGTTGTAGGAGAGGGTGATGGGGTGCCTGTTTTCTTTTTCAAGCTTTGTAAATCTCTGCTATAGTTATGATTAGGGCTATTAAACCTAGTACAAGCCCAACTATTGTGAGAATCAGCGTTGTTTTTATCGATTGTTTAAGCTTTTACGATATCGTTAGTTACTTGACACCCGCGAAATATTCTAAAAAAAGAGAGAGGAGACGATGTTAAACGCTTGGCGATCGGCGTTTGCTAGCGTATGCTACGGCGATGGTAACGAGCACAAGTACGATGATGACCGCACTTGCACCCATGACTTCTAGAGTTATTAGATCAATTTTCTGTGTCAAGCTGTTAACCTTGTCCGTTAAGTTTGCGTTCTGCTGCATCAGATCATCAATCTTGTCATTCAAGTTTGCGTTCTGCTGCATCAGATCATCAATCTTGTCATTCAAGGTCTGGTTTAAGGTCTGGAGTTTTTGGTAGATGGGATCCTCAGTTATTGGTTTGTTCACTGTTACAGTTGCTGTAGCTTCTTCTGACCACGCGCCTGAGCTGTCTTTGACACTGAAATAAATTGTGTGCGTTCCATTCGTCAACGTTGACAGGCTGAATGTTGTTGCGGTGCTTATCGTTCCGTCGATGGATGACCGCCATTTGTACGCTGAAATAGAACCGTCAGGATCGTTGCCATGTCCAACGAATGAGACTGTTTGTCCACGAGTTGTTGGGTTTGGGGATACAGAGTCAATGTAGGCGGTTGGAGAGATGTTCTCGGGTAACGTTATAGAAGCCTCTTCATTTGTGCTGACATATACACCGTTGGCTCCGCCTATAGCATAAATTCTGCCGTTGTTGCCCAGAGCCGCACCTAACTCTTTCCTTTCAGTTGGCATGGTTGACTCTGACCAACCTGGTATGGTCCACATGTCTGTTTTAGAATCGTAGATTTCAACAGTGTTAAAGAATGGCCCAATATTGTTGCCGTAGCTAGTTCCCCCGCCTATAGCATAAATCTTTTTATCAGGTCCTAAAACTAGACTGAACTCTAATTTTGGCGATGGCATCGGAGCTTTTTCAGTCCACGTATCAGTTGAAGGATCGTAGGCTTCAACTACAGACAGCGCAGAACCATTGCATCCGCCCACAGCATAGATTAAGCCATCAGGACCCTTAGCAACACCCAACAAACTCCTTGATGTAGGCATGTGTGTGCCATTGGTCCATGTATCTGTTGTTGGGTCATATATTTGCGTCTTGTTACTGTAGAAGGTACTATATGATTCTCCACCAAAGACGTAGATTTTACCATCGTCACCTACGGCAGCACCCGCCATCCAAACTTCAACGGGTATCGGGGTCTTTTTGGACCAAGTGTTTGAGGTAGTATTGTAGGCTTGTATTGCCGTCGACTTGCTTGTTCCATTGAAACCTCCAATCACGTAGATTATTCCGTTTAGTCCCTTGGCAACAGCGGCTCCTCTTGTAGTTTCAGGCATTGCCATCTTTGCAGTCCACGTGTCCGTCAAAGGATTGTAGGCTTCAACTGTTGAGAAGGGCACACCTCCATCGAGTCCGCCCATAACATAGATCAATCCCTCGTCACCTGTTATAACAACTGCTTGTCCCCTTGCTGTTGGCATAGCAGTTTTGGTTCTCCACGAAGGCGAAGGCGTATCCATCGCGAATCCAAGCTTTAGCTGAGCTAAACTGAGTGTCAAAATACCGATCATCATACAAATGTAAACAATCGTAACTTTCAATTTCATTTTTTTCGGTCTCCTATACCAAATGAGCGGTATCATATCTGACCCTTTCTTTAAAAGACTTATGCAATATTATGTGCTGTAGCCTTGCTTTCTTCTTCGATTTAGTTTTGCTGAAACGTGTTGCATGTGCTACACACATATCTGCCAATTGCAAGTCAGCAGCTAGACTAAATGGCACAGTTTAATGAATCCTGCTTCCTTCCGCAATGTCTTTTTCAGGCTGCAAACAAACAACATTTCCTTTATCATCTTCAGCAGCCAAAATCATGCATTGCGATTCAACACTCATGAACCTTCTCCGCTGAAGATTCAATACAAAAGCATACTTATTACCCACCAAATCCTCCGGTTTATACCATTGTAAAAGCCCCGCAACCGCTTGTCTCTTTTCAGTTCCAAAATCCACAATCATTCTTATGAGATTTCGTGAACCCGGAATCTGATTTGCCTCCAAAACTTTTCCAACACACATATCCAATTTCTGAAATTCCAAGAAGGGAATTTCCATTTCACAACACCATTTTCAATTTTCATACCACATAAATTATTAAGTTTTGTGCATCTTCCTTCTACGTTTTATTTCCTCAACACTTTTTGCGACTCCTTCCCAACCTTCGATACTCTTCGAATGAACTATTTCGAAAGCCTCCTTCGAAGTCAACCCAAGCAGTTCCTCACCAACCGCTCTTCGCGTAAGATATGCCGCTGCGTTTAGAACTCTACCGTTCAATCGCGAATCCATCAAATCCGCCAAGTGACAGATCAAAGCCTCAACAGTGTGCGGCCTAATCGGGCCGTAGTCTCCATGATGTGCAGACACCACGTGAATCAACTCTAGCGGAAAGCCCCTTCGAACAAGCTCTGAAGTCACAAGAGATAAGTGATCTAAGTAATCAGCTAAACGGGATGGACCATAACTTCCATTTTCCTTCACAATGTACGTAGTGGGCTTAAAAATATCATGTAACAGCACACCAGCTATAACGAGGTCACGGTTGACTTTTCCGTGGTAAACTTTCTCCACAGACTTGCACATTGCAATTGCTAGGTTAGCTGTTGAAACAACATGCTCAATGTAACCGCCACAATAGCAATGATGCTGGGATAGTCCAGCTGGCGAAACATCAAGGGACAAGCCTGAAAACTTTTTTCCGTTTATTTCAAACGTTGGGTCTTCCAGCAATTCAATAACTTTTTTCCGAAGTTTCTCATCGCGGATTTTGTCCGCTAATGTTTTAAGTTTTGGATGAAGCAATTTGCATTTCACTCCTTATTTAGTAACTGCTGAAGCGATATTGATTTTTCGTTTTTCTGCTGTTGCAATCTGGTGAGCCTTTGAAATTGGTTCGGGAATGCGGCTGTGGCATATACACTGTCTAACGATTCTGATTGCTGTTTCTAATGAAACCATGTGTCCCACGCTAACGTAAACTGGCCTACATCCGCGTTTCGTCGTAACCAATGCACCGATAACTTCCTCCTCATGTTTAAGTAACGCAACATCCCCTTCACCTCTCATGTCTTCAATCTCACCAAAAAGCCAGCCTTTAGCGACGCCTATCGCTGGCTTTCCTATCACAAGTCCTAGATAGCTTGCAAATCCACATCGGTAAGGATGTGCAAAACCATGTCCGTCAATAAGGAAGATGTCTGGCTGCAAATGCAACTTCTTAATGCTTAGAACTGCTGGCGAGGTCTCTCTGAAGGAGAGCAATGTTGGTATGTATGGAAAGCGAGTTTTACAAAGTGCGGTCTTTGATTCTGCCAGTTTTAGAGACGGGTAATCCAAAACCGCCACAGTGCCAACAGACAAGTCTTTCACGTAAGCTACATCAACACCGGCAACAAAACGGATTTTTCTAGGCAGCATATCCTCTCGGACAATTCGTCTAGATAATCGTAACTGGGTTTCATGTGCTTTTTCAATGGAGAAGTTCGGCTTTATGTAAGCATCATCCATTCTTTTTTCTCATCTAGTTTTCTTCGAGCCTATGTGCTTCTTTCTTATGAATGTTTCAAATTTCTTCAAATGTTTTTCCAGCGAGTTTCTTCGCACTTCCTGTGTTATGTCTCCTCGAGTAGTTTCGATAATTCTTCTTGCGATGTCACATTTCCTTCGAAGTCCATGAACAAGCATGTAAGCTTCGTCCATGGCCATCAGCTCCGTGTATATCTCATCCATTAGTTGTAAGCATTTTTCGCCTTTTTCCACATGACCTTCCCGTAAAGCGTCTAGGGCTAAGCGTCTACACTCTCCTATAACATCGGCTAGTCCAAGCACGTAATCGACCGAAGGCACTTTGAGATTCTCTGGTGTTATGAATATTGACTCTTCAGTTAATTTTAGTAATATGCTGGCTTCAGAGTATTCTTGAAGTGCTGCGTTGAAAAGACCGCTGTAAATGATGGTCGGATACTCGGTTGAAGCGTTGTTGAGCCTTGAAATGATTTCCCTTGCTTTTTCAATGAGCTTCTGGGCTTCATCTAGTCTTTTCTGATGAATTAGAAGTATTGCCTGCTTAGAGAGGCTTGTTGCCCTTCGCATGTCTTCTTGTGCTTTTTCCCGCACTTTCTCTTTTTCTTTTAACTCCTCTCTTATTTTCTTCAGAATAGTTTTTAGAGAAGGCATAAACTTAACGTCCTATCACACTGTAAAATGGGCATATGAGTATTTTATGGTATTGCTTGACAAATTTACTTAGAGACGGCAATTGTCTTCCTTTTGTAAAACCATCGCGCATAAAAATAAATCATCATCTTAAAATGAGACGGCATTATTGTTACTTTGGGCTTTCTGCTACGTCATTGTTCTGCTGGTGCTTCTTTCCACTGCTTTATGAGCAACCTTTTGGGGTCACCGTGTTTGAAACTCACTTTTACGAATACGGAGTCCGCACCTTTGAATGGGAATATGCTGTCTTCAGCCAAGTCCTTCGGTGGATAGATCAAGTATTTGCCGTCTTTTCTTGTGAACAAGCGTCCTCTTCCTTCGTTGACTATTCTGTCAATGCCTCTCTTTAATTTGTGGTTTAATGTTTCGGACTAGGAAATCAGAGAAATAATTATTTAACTTTTGTTCTTATATGAAACAAAGGCTTGATCCGAAATTCCATCAAAATCTAACAAACGTGAACTACTCAAAACAAAATTTAACCGTCAGCGAATCTAATAGGTTTGTCAAGTCTGCTCAGTAGCACAACCCGGCTTCTTTCTGATTCATCAACCATGTTGTAACCTGTTTCCTCTGCTAATTGCATCGCAAAATCACGTATTTCTTTGTAGCTCGGCGTGTTCTCGTAGCTTAGACGTAGCCTAGAAAACCCCACGTGCATGTAAGCTTTGGGCTCGATGTATGTTGGATTAGCCTTCTCAGCTAGTTTAGCGTAAGCCTCAGCGTTTCTCATGTTAAGTTTACGTACAGACGTTATTCGAATAACTGTTGGACATTTGAAGCTGGGCAAAATCTCCAAGGTTTCTTCAAGTTTTTCCCAAGCTTTCGGAATCTGTGGACGGCAGACTTTCTTGAATGTATCTTTATCTGGAGCACAAACAGAGATGTAGAGCTGTGTGGGTTCTTCACTCAATCTAGCCAAGGCTGAAGGCGTTGTTCCATTGGAAACCAGAAACGTAGTGAACCCCCTTTTATGGAAGGCTTGAATTAACTCTCCCAACGGTTTGTAGAGTGTGGGTTCGCCTGTGAGGCTTATGGCTACATGCCTAGGCTTTAGAGCTTCTTTGAGTTTTTCCAAGTTTGTTTTTTGGTTTCCTTTGTATCCACTCAATATTTTCAGTTGTGCTTTGATGCTTCCTTCAAGGATTTTCTCTGGAGGGTCCCATTTAGGCAGTTTCATTTCGTCCCATGTTATCCCTATGTCGCCGCTTTGAGCTCTCCAGCAGAACAGGCATTTCTGCGTGCAGTATAAAAGAGCGGGCGTCATCTGTATGCACTGATGTGTTTTTATTCCAAAAAACTTCTGCTTGTAGCATGGTTTTTCATGGATCAATGTCTCGTGAAGCCATCTACATCTTTTAACAGCTGAATGTCTACCGACAAGGTGATACTTCTGTCTCTTCAATGCTTGTATGAGCGAAAGCGGAACCATAGTCTCCAAGAAATCACTTTCCTAAATTGTACCTAATTTTCTGCAAATATACAAGAAGCAGACAATCCAACAAAAGCGGTTTTCACGTTTCAAAACAATATCCAACCTTCTGAAAGTCGGCACAGAGTTGAGCAACCTCTTTTTTGATGTTTTCTGGATTTTCTTCATCAAAAGCGGTTTTCTTAATTAGCTCAGCGATTCTTAACATTTCTCTTTCCTTCATTCCGCGTCTTGTGACCTCGCAAGTGCCGATCCTAACGCCGCAATCGATAATTATGTTTGCATGTTGAAGTTTTTCTGCTATGACTCTGCCCTGTTTGTAGCCTCCATAGTCTAATAGTATTTGATGAGATTTAGTGAATCCTAAATGCTGGCAGGTGACTGGAAAACCATAATCATGTAAAGCTTTGGCTAAGGTTTTTGAGTTGCGAGTTATCTGCTCTGCATAGGCTGTTCCAAATTTTTTCATTTCAGCTAATGCTAGAGTTAGTGCTGCTATGCGATTCCAGTGAGCGTTATCCACAAAAGCGGGATAAATTTTCGATTTCAAGAGTTCTCCATGCTCTTTGTCTGCCAATATTATGCCTCCTTGGGGTCCAAACAGGGTTTTATGTGTTGAACCAAAAAGGACGGTTGCTCCTTCCCTTAACGGGTCTTGAAATTGTTTGCCAGCAATTAATCCCAAAACATGTGAACCATCAAATCCTATGCATGCACCGTTTTCTTGAGCAACTTGGGCTAACTCCTTAACCGGATGTGGAAAAGTTATGAGACTTGCGCCAAAAACTATCACTTTAGGCTTAACCTGTTCTATGACTTCTTTGGCCTGTTCAATCCTTATGTTCATTTCATGTTTTGAAAAGGGAAAAGCCACGGTTCTTAGTCCCAGAGACTTAGACAAGCCATTTTTCCATATTCCCGGATATCCGCCATCGTCGGGAGAAACGCACATAAGTACATCACTAGCACTTGCGAAACTAGCTAAAAAAATTAAATCAGCAATATGCCCGGAAAGAGGACGTAAATCCGCAGTTTCAGCCTTGAAAACTTCTTTTGCAAGCTCTTCCCCATACTGCTCAATCTCGTCAATAATTTTTGTGCCCATATAAAAGCGGTTTTTTGCAGTGTAACGATGTCCTAGCTCTGACGAAAGAAGTTCTCGAACAGTAGGACTCATAACATTTTCTGAGGGAATAAGGTTCATACATTTCTTTCCACGCCACTCCTCATGCTCATGGACTAAACTTAGAATCTCTTCAATCATACTCTTCACCTAGATCTTCAAGATGCCACTTCTTTGTGATAGTTCAAACTAGCTCTTAACATTTGACATGTAGCGATTATCTTCAGATTTTTCATACATGCTCTGGAACAACGTGTTTGTGAAAGGCAAAGCCCACTATCTCAGCTGCCGCAACCGAAGAAATATCCTGCATATAGTGTCCGTTTGAGGGAAAGTGAAAGATGGTTCATTTTCTGATCTCCACTTCAATTGCTGCGACTTCGTTATGTGTCCGTTTTCTGGTGTTATTACATTCTCTACATCGTTTTCAAGATCTGCAATGTGGCTGATGAGGATTATCTGTTTGAACCTGCGTGCAAGTTCCGTTGAAAGAGTTGTAGGATGCCTTGGCGTCTTTCCTTCAGGCATCTCCTCTTTTTATGAGTCTCACTCACAAACAAATCGAGGAACTCAGCATGGCTAGCCTTCCGTGAAGATTGTGGTTTCTCCGTTGAATGTTTTTTTGGTCATAGAAACACCCAGAGCACACTGCTACACGTAGACTTCATCGCTTTGTTCAGCACGAAAAATGATGGATTCACAGTCAGAGTAGGAGAGAAACCTGATGAAATCAAAGAGATACCAAAAGTGAGTTTTGAACACACTTGGGAGAAGGGGGGGCTTCTTATTGTTCCGGAAACGAAAGTAGAAGATAAAGAAAAAAAATAAAGGTAAAGTTTAAAATGTTCCCTCAATAGTAAATGTTCACACTGAATCGAAAACATGTGCTGAACAAACGGGAGTAAATCTAACTTGAAGAAAAATATGATTATGATTGGTCTCATGGTTACGTTGGCTATAACGTTCACTTTTACGTTGCTTCTTCCACGTGTGGAAGCAACTGACGTGAAAATCACTTCTATTTTACCGGAAACGCGTCACGGAATTGTTGGAGAAAAAGTCTATATCATTGGAACGATAAACACAACTGATGGCTTGTACCGGATTTTTTTTGACAACAGCAATGTCAATGAAACATATGCTATCGGAAGCAAAGTGGATGTGGCTTTTCTAGTTCCATTGCGTCCTGAAGGAAACTATACAATTACCTTACAAGACGATAAGACAAGAAATAACGCTACAACATGGTTCTATATAGAAACTGCATATCGTATTGCGCCAGCGCCTTTGGAAGAACGCAAACAGCTGCAGCAAGACGCCATTGTTGATTTACATTTGAACGTTACTGGAGGAAAACGGAACACAGTGTATCATGCAAACATAACTGTTGAGTTTCCTCATCCCCTTAACGCTACCACTTACTCAGCTATGGTGGAGTTTACTGACACAACATATACGGGATATGGAAATGCAAGCATCAGGTATCCGAATGAAACTCTGTTTGATCCCTCTGGTTCGCACATTAATTATACAGGCTTGTATTTCGTATATTTCAATAAAAGTCAAAATCTAGCGAAAAATAGCTTCTTTATAGGTTTGACTAACGCAAGTGATTATCATAGAGAAGAGATTGTGGAAATCAGAGCTGTGGGGTATCTACGAAACGAAACAGCGAATATTACGATAACCTTCCTTGGAACCAACAAAACTTTGCCTCCAATCTCGGTAAACGCTTCACAGCAAGGAATAATCAATAAGACATGGGAGGTTCCGTGGAACGCTTCAATCGGCGACTATAACGTAACAATAACTTCAGAAAACACGACAAAGACAAAATCCATACTCGACTCTCAACGCTTCAGAATCCCAGGCTATCAAATAGACATCTACACACGAAATTTAGCTGGAGATGTCGTGCCACAAATACTGGTGGAAGCTCTTGACAACGCTACAAACACAAGACACAATGAAAATAGTACAAAGAATGGATTAGCGCGTTTGTGGCTTGAAAAGGGCAACCACACGTTAGAAGCATTCTGGAACAAAGTGAAAGTCAACGAAACGCAGATGACTATAGCTTGCAAGGACGTAGTTAATTTGACATGCGAACTAACAAGCGTGAAATTAACCGTTAAGGACAAGAATGAAAATCGGATACCATTCGTTAACCTAACCATCAGCTATGAGTATAAGACTACGAAAGATCCTAAGGAGGTAAACGAAAGCCGAACGGGTGAAACTGATCTTTTCGGAGCTTTCTACCTCAACTCCACGCTTCCCCATATAGCGTACGTTATAAATGCCTCTCGCTACGGAAGAATGTTTAACACAAATAATAGAACAATTGAAGATTTGCCGGCTAAAAAATGGTTCAACGTAACAATACTTTGTCCTGCTAAGACCTTGACGCTGGAAGTAAAAGAACATCATCGAAGTCCACTTCCAAACGCACGCGTAGAATTGATTGAGCAAATGGGTGGGATCTCGTATCAAAAAACGACTGACGATGCTGGAATCGCCACTATTAACTGCACCTTTGGAAAATACGAAACGAAAATCTACATGGATAACACATTATTAAACAAGACTTTCATCGAAATATTCAATGACACACACATCGAGGTTTACTGCAAGCTCTACAATTTAACAGTTTCAGTGAAAGTAGTGGATTATTTCGGACAGCCAATTCCCGAAGCTAACGTAACGTTACAGCGAGATGACTTACAGAATTCAAGCCTGACAAAATCCAATGGCATAGCTACATTTAATAATATTATTGGCGGAGACCTGCAAATGATGGTTCATTTACATGGACAATTGCAGCCATGTGCCGTAGCAACATATTACATTGATGAATCAACAACCATTGAAATCAAGTTAGGGAGATACGTGTTTGTAGCTGGTTTTCTTGTTGAAACAGGTCAGCTAACAGTAGCATCAATAATTGCAGCGTCTGTAGTGCTCATCGTTTTAATAGAAGTCTACAAAAGAAAACGTGTCAAGTCACAGAAAAACTCGAGTTAGAGCTAGAATAAAGAGTTTGAGGGAAAAAACTTTATATCAGCTCTTGCGAAAATAAATACTAGGCATGTAATGTCGCAATAGTGAAGTTTTGGATATTAAATATCAAAGGTTGTATACGTAATGGCTCAGGTGAAGCGTTGTTCTCCCACATGCAAATTCTTTAAATGTGCAAAGAACGCTGCTGTTTACCGTCCAGATAATGTTTGGTGCAAATTGACCGAAGATATGTGTGACGTTGCGAACTGTGCATATGCCATGTGTGTAAAAAGGCGGCTTCTCCCAAAAGGAATCTGCGGGGAAACCGTGAAAAGGAAAACTACTGAAAAGCGGCCAGAAGAGGTTGTTGGCCCGGCAATAAAGCTTCGTGGAAAGACTCTTCGTAGAGTCGGAGAAAAAGAAATCTTTTGAAATCATTGTTTTCAGCAGCCAGTCCAATTAAACCTTCAAGTACTTCAATATCTTACAATCGATGTTAGGCATTTATTTTGCCGAAACACGTTTGACAACAGGTGGTCTAATCTTTTTCAAAACTCTGTAGCCGCAGACTATGCACTTTATTTCTCCACCGCGGAGTTCCAACTCATCTGAAGGAACCTTTGCTCCACATCTTACGCATTCGTAAACAATCCCGGTGAGCTTCTCTTTCTCCATACGCGTTTCCTCTTCTGCAAACGAGTACTGCTCCACTTTTAAAAAGGTTTTCTAGAAATACTATACTGCAAGAGGGATGAATCTTGAAAAACCGTTTGAGGAACCTTCTCTCAGAATCTCTTCCGCTCGAGGACTTAACCCACATTTACAACTCCTATGATGTTATTGGAGACATCGCGGTTATACGCGTGACAGAAAGTTTCAGAAAACACAGTCAAACAGTTGCAGAGACAATTATGAAGATTCATAAGAACATAAAAACGGTGTTGGCTCAAACAAGTCCTGTTCGTGGAGATTTCCGCCTTAGAAAACTGAAGTTTGTCGCTGGCGAAGATAAAACTACGACTACACATAAGGAGTATGGATGCTTATTTTCCATTGATCTGGCGAAATGTTATTTTTCACCTAGACTTCTTTTCGAGCGAATGCGGGTAGCGAAGCATGTTAGAAACGGAGAAGTTGTTGTGAACATGTTTGCTGGGGTGGGCTGTTTTTCAATACTTATTGCTAAGCATTCAAAGGCTGAAAAGGTGTACTCAATTGACGTTAACCCCTCAGCGTTTCAATGCATGCAAAAAAACGTTAGGCTGAACAGGGTTTATGGAAGAGTAATCCCGGTGAAGGGGGATGCAAGAGAGATCATTGAGAAAAGACTATGCTGTGTAGCAGATAGGGTTCTCATGCCTTTGCCAGATAAGGCCTCTGAATATCTACAGTATGCTCTCTCTGCTGTTAAGAATGCTGGAGGATGGATATGTTACTATGATTTTGAACACGCTGGGAAAAACATGGATCCTGTTGAGAAGGTTAAGATGAAGGTGGCTGAAAAACTTGAAAGTTTAGGTGAAGCTTTTACGTTTCCTCTTGGTCGTGTCGTGAGGACGATTGGTCCGAACTGGTATCAGGTGGTTCTAGACATCAAACTAATCTCTTGTGGGAACAAAGAAAATGATGAGAGTTCATGAATAAAGCTGATATGGAA